>NZ_JBJKEX010000057.1:0-13807 GCF_045505405.1 Hansschlegelia beijingensis
GGACCCCCTGATCCGAAAGGCGCAGGCGCGGCACGACGCGCCGGAGCCGGTCTGGCTCGCGCGACTCGGAGCCGCGTGCGATCCTGCCGAACAGCCGCCGCGTCCGCTTTACCTCAAGGCGGCGGACGCGCATCCGCAGCAGGGGGGCCGGATCGCGCGCCGGTGAACGGGACGTCGATGTACTGGTGGTTCTGGGACGCCTACCTGTCACGCTCCGCCGCCTGGGCGGTCGAGGACGCCGACGCCGGCGACGCGGACGAGCTGTCGGAGCTTCATCGTGCGGCGTTCGCCCGCGGCTGGACCGTCGACGAGATGGACGCGCTGCTGAACGATCGCGCGGTCGTGGGCTGCGTGCTTCGGCGGGAGGGCCGCGAGCGCGCCTACGGGTTCGCGCTGTCCAGGGTGGCGGAGGACGAGGCCGAGGTGCTGTCGATCGCGGTCGCGGAGGCGCGGCGCGGCTCCGGCGGCGGCGCGACGCTTCTCAGCCAGCATCTCGGCAGGCTCTGCGGCCGCGGGGTGCGCCGCATCGTGCTTGAGGTCGACGAGGACAACGTCGCGGCGCTCGCCCTCTACAGGCGCTTCGGGTTCGACCAGGTGGGCCGCCGGCCGGCCTATTACGCGCGCGCCGACGGAACCCGCGGCGCCGCCAAGGTGCTCGCGCTCGAGCTGCCCTGAGCACGTGTTTACGCCGCGGCGCGCCGCTCCTATAAGCGACCCGATGGCCATGTCGCCCTTGAGGGCCGCAAGACGACCGGGGACGAGGCCCGAAGTGTCCACGCCGAAAACCGAATCGATAGAGCAGCTCTGCGCCGCCAAGGGCATGCGGATGACCGAGCAGCGCCGCGTCATCGCCCGCGTTGTGGGCGAGGCGGACGACCATCCGGACGTCGAGGAGCTCTATCGCCGCGCCTCCGCGATCGACGCGCGGATCTCGATCTCGACCGTCTATCGAACCGTGAAGCTGTTCGAGGACGCAGGGATCATCGCGCGTCTCGATTTCCGCGACGGCCGCTCGCGTTACGAGCCGCAGCCGGACGAGCACCACGACCATCTGATCGACCTCAGAAGCGGCAAGATCATCGAGTTCCGCGACGAGGGCATCGAGGAGCTGCAGGCCGAGATCGCCCGCCGGCTCGGCTACCGGCTCGTGGATCACCGGCTCGAGCTTTACGCCATCCCGCTCGACGACGAGGGCTGAGCTTGGCGCACAGGCGGCTCCGCGCGGCGGCTTCGGCGGTCGCGCTCATCGCGGCGGTGGCGGCGCTCGCCCCCGTCCAGATGCTGATGCTGCGCCTCGGCCGGCCCGAGGCGGAGACGATCCCGCTGCGGTTTCACCGCCTCGCGCTCCGCATCGTGGGGATGCGCGTGCGGGTGATCGGCGCGCCAGCGAGCGCCCGGCCGCTGCTCATCGCCTCGAACCACTGCTCCTGGCTCGACATCCCGGTGCTCGGCTCGATCTGCCGCATGAGCTTCGTGGCCAAGTCCGAGATCGCGGACTGGCCGGTGTTCGGCCAGCTCGCAAAGCTGCAGCGCTCGATCTTCGTCGACCGCTCCCGCCGCACCGCGACCGCCGCCGTGAACCGCCAGATGGCGGAGCGCATGGCGGCCGGACAGCCCGTCGTGCTGTTCGCCGAGGGCACGTCCAGCGACGGCAACCGCGTTCTGCCGTTCCGGACCGCGCTGCTGGGGGCGACCCAGAACGCGCTGCAGGCGAGCGGCGAGGCCGCCGTCGTCTGGGTCCAGCCGGTCTCGATCGCCTACACCCACCGCAACGGCCTGCCGCTCGGCCGGCTCGGGCGCCCGTTCGTGGCCTGGTATGGCGACATGGGCTTTCCGCGCCACCTGTGGTCGATCCTGCGCGACGGCGCGATCGACGCCACCGTCACCTTCGGCGAGCCGATCGCGGCGGAGCAGGCGACCGACCGCAAGCGGCTCGCCGCCACGATCGAGCGCGAGGTGCGCCGGCTGACCAACGCCGCGCTTCTGGGGCGGCCGGAGGAGCCTGCCCGCCCGCCTGAAGACGTGGCCTGAGGGCGCCGCGATGTGGGACGCGGCGATCAAGGCGGCGCGGCAGACCTTCTCGCCCGAGTTCCGCGTCGTTCTGTGGAAGTCGATCGGCATCACGCTCGCGCTGCTGGTGCTTGGCTGGTTCGGCCTTCAGGCCGCCGCCGACCGCCTCGTCACGCTGTCGAACCCGACCGCGAACTGGATCGCGCATCTGGTCGCGGGGCTCGGCGCCGCGTTCGGCCTGCTGTTCCTGGTGACGCCCGTGACCGCCATGGTGGCGGGCCTGTTCCTCGACGACGTCGCAGCCCACGTCGAACGCGCGCACTACCCCAACGATCCGCCCGGCGTCGCCCTGCCGTTCTGGCGCGGCCTGCTGCTTTCCGCGCGCTTCGCGCTGCTCGTGCTCGGCATGAACCTGCTGCTGCTGGTGCTGCTGTTCGTGCCGGGGGTGAACCTCGTCGCCTGGCTCGGCGTGAACGGCTACCTGCTCAGCCGCGAGTATTTTTCGCTCGCCGCCCTGCGCTTCCGCGACGAGGCGGACGCGACGGCGTTGCGCCGCCGTCACAGGGGCAAGGTGTTCCTCGGCGGGCTGATGGTGGCCGGGCTCGCGGTCATTCCGTTCGCGAACCTGCTGACGCCTCTGTTCGCAACGGCTTTCTTCGTCCACCTGCACAAGCAGGCGGCCGCGAGCGACGCCAAACGCCTCGGAACCCAAGGGGTCGGCGGACGTTTGGGCCCGTAATGGCCCTTAAACCTGCCGCATTCAAAGTCCAACCGATGGAACATGGGACGGTCGCTCTGCGGGAGCGGCCGCGGCGTGCGGCGTGACGAGGTTCTGGCGAGATGGGCATTGGACGGGGGCGGGAGGAACGACGCGAGCCGCGCTTCGACGTCCGGCCCGACGCCCCGGACCTGCGTCTGTCGCCGGAGGATCGTCCGACCGGCGGACCCGCTCCGCGACCCGAGGCGAACTCGCGGCGCGACGAGCCGCTGTTCGACGCGCGTCCGGGCGACGACCGCCGCGAGCCCGGCTTCGGAGCGCCGGCCGATGACGCGCCGAGAGACCCTCCGCGCGAAAAGACCTCCTACTGGGATTGGGTGATGGGCCGCAGCCGCCCTTCGCGCAAACGCCGCGAGCCGAGCCGCCGTCCCCGTCGCCGGCGGAGCTTCCTCGGCCGCTTCGTGGCCCTCGCCCTCACGCTGTGCCTGTTCGGCGCAGTCGGGGCGGGCGGCGTCGTCGCCTATTACACGTCTCGCCTGCCGCCGATCCAGAACCTCGAGATCCCGAAGCGGCCGCCGAACGTCCAGATCGTCTCGCTGGACGGCAAGCCTATCGCCAATCGCGGCGAGACCGGCGGCGCCAACGTGCCGCTGTCGGAGATGCCGAAATTCGTGCCTCAGGCCTTCATCGCCATCGAGGACAGGCGCTTCTACGACCACTGGGGCGTCGACGTCTTCGGACTGGCGCGCGCGCTCAAGGCCAATATCGAGCGCGGCACGGTCGCCCAGGGCGGCTCGACGCTGACCCAGCAGCTCGCCAAGAACCTGTTCCTGACGCCCGCGCGCTCGCTTGAGCGCAAGGTGCAGGAGGCGGTGCTGGCCTTCTGGCTGGAGCGCAAGTTCGGCAAGCAGAAGATCCTCGAGATGTACCTCAACCGCGTCTATTTCGGCGCGGGCGCCTATGGCGTGGAGGCGGCGTCCCAGCGCTATTTCGGCAAGTCGATCCGCAAGGTGAACATCACCGAGGCGGCCATCCTGGCGGGGCTCGTGAAGGCGCCGTCGCGGCTGTCGCCGAGCCACGATCCCGAGGCCGCGCGGGCCCGCGCCGACCTCGTGCTGCAGGCGATGGCGGACGAGGGCTACATCACCCGCGACCAGGCCCAGACGGCCTTCCGCACATCGCCCCCCGCGCCGCTGCCGAAGCCCGAGGGCGCGGTCGGCTATGTGGCCGACTGGGTGATGGACCAGCTCGATTCGCTGGTCGGCCTCTATGACGAGGACCTCGTGGTCGAGACCACGATCGACACGGCCCTCGAGACCGAGGCCGAGCGCGATCTCGCCGAGGGCATCGCCAAGCGCGGCGGCAAGCTCAAGGTCACCCAGGGCGTTCTGGTGGCGATGGAGCCGGACGGCGCGGTGCGCGCGCTCGTCGGCGGCAAATCCTACGCCGAAAGCCAGTTCAACCGGGCCGTCGAGGCCAGGCGCCAGCCGGGATCGGCCTTCAAGCCCTTCGTGTACCTCGCGGCGCTGGAGCTCGGACTGACCCCGGACTCCATCCGGGTCGACGAGCCGGTCCAGCTCAAGGGCTGGAACCCGGAGAACTACACGCGCCGCTACGAAGGCCCGATGACGCTGACCCGCGCGCTGTCGCAGTCGATCAACACGGTCGCGGTGCGGCTCGGCGTCGAGGTCGGCCCCGAGAACGTCGTGAACACCGCGCATCGCGTCGGCATCACCTCGCAGCTCGCGCCGAACCCGTCGATCGCGCTGGGCACCTCGGAGGTCAGCCCGCTCGAGCTCGCGGCGGCTTACGCGCCCTTCGCCAATGGCGGCTTCGAGGCCAAGCCTTACGTGGTGCGCCTGGTCAAGACGGCCGATGGCGAAACGCTCTACCAGCGCCGCGTCGAGCCGCCGAAGGAGATCGTCGATCCGGAGCGGGTCGGCATGATGAACGCGATGCTGCAGGAGACGCTGCGCTCCGGCACGGCGCGCGCGGCGAAGCTCGCCGGCTGGCCCGCCGCCGGCAAGACCGGCACCAGCCAGGAGTTCCGCGACGCCTGGTTCGTGGGCTACACGTCCCGCATGGTCACGGTGGTCTGGCTCGGGAATGACGACAACAGCCCGACCCGCCACGCCTCCGGCGGCGGATTGCCGGTGGAGATCTGGAGCCGCTTCATGACGCGCGCCCATGAGGGCGCGGAGGTCGCGGCGCTGCCGGGCGACTGGAGCCCGCGCGTCGCCGGCTATGACGACCGGCAGCCCGGCGACGTCTACCAGACCGGCCCCGGCCAGGGCCCGCCGCGCGGCGAGGAGCCCTACGCCGGCGACTACCCGCGCGAGGAATATGTGGTCCGCGAGCGCCGCGCCCCGAACCCGATCCGCGAGCCGCTCGGCTTCCTGAAGAAGCTGTTCGGCGGCTGAGCCGGCGCGTCCGCAGAGACGCCGCCGGCAGGATCCCGCCCGCCCCGCTTGCCTCCGAGGCCTTCATGGCTAGAGTGCGCCGCGCTTGCTCACCCCTCTTCCGGACTCCCCGATGACCGAACCCAAATCCGTCAAGAAGGTCGTTCTCGCCTATTCGGGCGGCCTCGACACTTCGGTGATCCTGAAGTGGCTGCAGACCACCTATGGCTGCGAGGTCGTGACCTTCACGGCCGATCTCGGCCAGGGCGAGGAGCTGGAGCCGGCGCGCAAGAAGGCCGAGCTGCTCGGGGTCAAGCCGGACAACATCTATGTCGACGACCTGCGCGAGGAGTTCGTCCGCGACTACGTGTTCCCGATGTTTCGGGCGAACACGGTCTATGAGGGCCAGTACCTGCTCGGCACCTCGATCGCGCGGCCGCTGATCGCCAAGCGCCAGATCGAGATTCTCCGCGCCACCGGCGCGGACGCCGTCTGCCACGGCGCCACCGGCAAGGGCAACGATCAGGTCCGCTTCGAGCTGTCCTATTATGCGCTCGAGCCGGACGTCACCGTCATCGCCCCGTGGCGCGAATGGGACCTGACCTCGCGCACCAAGCTGATCGAGTTCGCCGAGCAGCACCAGATCCCGATCGCCAAGGACAAGCGCGGCGAGGCGCCGTTCTCGGTCGACGCCAACCTGCTGCACTCCTCCTCTGAGGGGAAGGTGCTGGAGGATCCGAGCCTGCCGGCGCCGGAAGACGTCCACATGCGCACCATCGCGCCCGAGGACGCGCCCGACGAGCCGACGTTGATGTCGATCGACTTCGAGCAGGGCGACGCGGTCGCGATCGACGGCGAGAAGCTGTCCCCGGCCGAGCTGCTGGCGCGCCTCAACGAACTCGGCCGCGCCAACGGCATCGGCCGGCTCGACCTCGTCGAGAACCGCTTCGTCGGCATGAAGTCGCGCGGCGTCTATGAGACGCCCGGCGGCACGATCCTGCTCGCGGCGCACCGCGCGATCGAATCCATCACGCTCGACCGCGGCGCGGCGCACCTCAAGGACGAGCTGATGCCGCGCTACGCGGAGCTGATCTACAACGGCTTCTGGTTCTCGCCCGAGCGCGAGATGCTGCAGGCCGCGATCGACCTCAGCCAGAAGGAAGTCTCGGGGCGCGTGCGTCTCAAGCTCTACAAGGGCAACGTCATCGTCACCGGCCGGGAGAGCCCGAACTCGCTCTACGACCAGGAGCTCGTGACCTTCGAGGACGGCGCGGTCGCCTACGACCACCGCGACGCGGCCGGCTTCATCAAGCTCAACGCGCTCCGCCTGCGCACGCTGGGCGCCCGGCGTCGTCGCGGCGCCTGAGCCGCGACGTTCCCGACCCATGATCCTCAACCTGCTCCGCCGCAAGGCGCCCCGCACGGCGGAGCGGGTCTGCTACCTGCATATCGGGCCGCACAAGACCGGCTCGACCTCGATCCAGCACGCGCTCTACGTGAACGCGAAGCGGCTGGCGCGGCTCGGGCTGTACTACCCGACGACCCTGAGCCCCGAGGGCAGGCGGCGGCGCAACCACTCGCCGCTCGCGCGCAAGACCTATCTGCGGCTGCCGGGCGAGCTTCGCGACGCGCCGGCGTGGAGCGAGTTCAGCGCGCTGCTCGAGAAGACGCCGGGCTCGATCGTGGTCTCGAGCGAGCACTTCGCGATCCTGTTGCGCCGTGACCGCTGGTTCGAGCGCATCATCGGCTTCTTCGAGGAGCACGGCTTCCGGGTGGTGATCGTCGCCTTCGTGCGCGACCAGCCGATCTGGATGAACTCCTGGTACACGCAGGATCAGAAGAACTTCGCCTCGCGCCGCAGCTTCACGGAGTTCGAGGCGCATGTGATCAAGCGCGGCTACATGGACCCGTGGGCGTTCCTGAAGCGAGCCATGGATCATCCGAGGATCACCGTGCGGCCGATCTCGTTCGAGCGCGCGGTGAAGCAGGGCCTCGCGCGCAGCGTGCTGGACGTGATCGGGGTGCCGGCAAGCTTCAAGCTGGAGGAGCCGCCCCGGATCAACCCGAACTTCGGCGTAAAGGGCATGTTCGCCGCGCAGGAGATCATGCGCCGGGTCGACGTGCGCATCCGCTCGCTGCCGAACTACATCGATCTCTACGAGCACTTCCTGAAACTGATGGAAGGCCGCAACTGGGAAGCGCAGCCCTATGTGGGCCTGACGCAGGAGGGTTATCGGGCGATCCGGGAGCGCTTCGCGCCCGCGAACGAAGCTTTCGCCCAGGCGTATTTCGGCGTCCCGTGGACCGAGCTCTGCCCTGAGCGCCGCTACGAACCGTCCGTGTTCGACTTCGAGACGGCCTCCGCAGCGGACCGCGCCGACGTCCTCGAGGTGATCGAGGAGATGGTCGCGCGGGTGCAGGAGAGCCCGAAAGCGTCCGCCGCCTGAGGCGGATTGGCCGCCGACCCCTTGCGTTTTGCGGGGTTCTCCCGCATCTGTTGCGCCGCACATCAGACAATCAGATCGAAGGGCGGCCCGCGCGGCTCGCGGGCCTAGAGGCACGTCTTTTCCATGAAGCTTCGCAACATCGCGATCATCGCGCACGTCGACCACGGCAAAACGACCCTGGTGGACAAGCTCCTGCAGCAATCCGGCTCGTTCCGCGAGAACCAGCGCGTCGCTGAACGCGTGATGGATTCCAACGACCTGGAGAAGGAGCGCGGCATCACGATCCTGGCCAAGGCGACCTCGGTCGTCTGGAAGGACACCCGCATCAACATCGTCGACACGCCCGGCCACGCCGACTTCGGCGGCGAGGTGGAGCGCATCCTGTCGATGGTCGACGGCGTGATCGTGCTGGTGGACGCGGCCGAAGGCCCGATGCCGCAGACCAAGTTCGTGGTGTCGAAGGCGCTGAAGATCGGCCTCAAGCCGATCGTCGCGGTCAACAAGGTCGACCGCCCCGACGCCCGCGCCTCCGAGGTCATCAACGAGGTGTTCGACCTGTTCGCGGCGCTCGACGCCAATGACGAGCAGCTCGACTTCCCGATCCTCTACGGCTCCGGCCGCGACGGCTGGCTCGCGGCCTCACCGGAAGGCCCGAAGGACGAGGGCCTCGCGCCGCTGTTCGAGCTCGTGCTCAAGCACGTGCCGGAAGCCAAGACCGAAGAGGGTCCGTTCCGGATGCTCGGCACGCTGCTCGAGGCCAACCAGTTCCTCGGCCGCATCATCACCGGCCGCATCGCGTCCGGCACGGTGAAGCCGAACCAGACGGTCAAGGTGCTCGACCGCGAGGGCAATCTCGTCGAGACCGGCCGCGTCTCCAAGATCCTCGCCTTCCGCGGCATCGAGCGGCAGCCGATCGACGTCGGCGAGGCCGGCGACATCGTGTCGATCGCGGGCCTGGTGAAGGCCTCCGTCGCCGACACCTTCTGCGACCCGGCCGTCACCGAGCCGATCCAGGCGCAGCCGATCGACCCGCCCACCGTGTCGATGACTTTCCTCGTGAACGACAGCCCGCTCGCCGGCACCGAAGGCGACAAGGTGACGAGCCGCGTCATCCGTGACCGCCTGCTGAAGGAAGCGGAAGGCAACGTCGCGCTCAAGGTCGAGGAGACGGCCGAGAAGGACAGCTTCATCGTCTCCGGCCGCGGCGAGCTGCAGCTTGCGATCCTGATCGAGACCATGCGCCGCGAGGGCTTCGAGCTCGGCGTGTCCCGTCCGCGCGTCGTGATGCAGCGGAACGAGGCCGGCGAACTGGTCGAGCCGATCGAAGAGGTCGTGATCGACGTCGACGAGGAGCATTCCGGCATCGTCGTGCAGAAGATGTCGGAGCGTAAGGCCGAGATGCTGGAGATGCGGCCTTCGGGCGGCAATCGTCTGCGGCTGGTGTTCCACGCCCCGACCCGCGGCCTGATCGGCTACCAGGGCGAGCTGCTGACCGACACCAAGGGCACGGCGATCATGAACCGCCTGTTCCACTCCTACGGCGCCTACAAGGGCGAGATCGCCGGCCGCAACAATGGCGTGCTGATCGCGAACGAGCCGGGCGAGGCGGTGGCCTACGCGCTCTGGAACCTCGAGGACCGCGGCCCGATGATCATCGAGCCGGGCTGGAAGGTCTATCAGGGCATGCTGATCGGCATCCACAGCCGCGACAACGACCTCGAGGTCAACGTCCTCAAGGGCAAGAAGCTCACCAACATCCGCACCCAGTCGAAGGATGAGGCCGTGCGCCTCACGCCGCCGATCCGGATGACGCTCGAGCGTTCGCTCGCCTGGATCCAGGACGACGAGCTGGTCGAGGTGACGCCGAAGTCGATCCGGCTGCGCAAGCGCCTGCTCGACCCGAACGACCGCAAGCGCGAGAGCCGCAAGGCCGAAGCCGAGGTGGCCTGAGGCCCCTCAGGCCTCCGCCCGCTCCCCGACCGGGATGACGTCGACCGAGTGGCTCGTCTTCTGCGAGCCCGCGGTCAGCACCACGCCGTCGATCGGCGCGACGTCCGAATAGTCGCGCCCGATCGCGACCACCACGTGGTCGTCCAGCACCGAGACCCCGTTGGTGGGGTCGAAGCCCCGCCAGCCGAGATCCGGCCCCAGCCAGACGTCGACCCAGGCGTGCATCGCGTCGGCGCCCTTGAGGCGCCGGCGGCCCGGCGGGGGCGACGTCCTGAGAAAGCCGCTCACATAGGCGGCCGGCACCCCGACGCCGCGCAGCGCGGCGATCATCACATGCGCGAAGTCCTGGCAGACGCCCTCGCGCCGGGCGAACGCCTCCTCAAGCGGGGTGTCGACCGTGGTCGCGCCCGGCGCGAAGGCGAAATCCGCCTTCATGCTGCTGGCGAAGGCCAGCACCGCCTCGCCCGCAGGCGCCGCCGGATCGATCAGCTCCCGCGCATAGGCCGTGACGGCCTCGCTCTTCCGCGCCATCCGGCTGTCGCCGAGGAAATGCATAGGGCCTGACGCGCCGCATTCGCGCGCCGTCGCGGCGGCCGCGGCGAGCTCGTCGACCGTCGGGGTGGCCTCAAGATCGGGAAGCGCGCGCCGCACCTCGACCCGCGCCTGCATCGCCACCGAGAAGGCCTCGTGCCCGGGCAGGATCAGCAGCTGGTCGAGCGCGTTGCCGAAGAAGTCGAGCTCGCGCCAGGCCTCGTCGGGCTGCGGCGTCACCGTCACGCGCGTCGACCGCACGCTCTGGCCCTCGAGTTCGCGCGGGCGGACCCGCAGGACGTGGCGGGCCTCCTTCACGGCGGCCGGGTAGTCGTAGGCGATGTTGAGCGAGAGGTCGTAGATCATTCGCTTTCCGACCGCTCCGTCTGGACGCCCGGCGCCGCGCTGAAGAACTGCTGGGCGAGAAGATCGGAGATGTCGCCGAGATCGGCCGCGACGCGCTGCAGGAACAGCTCGTTGATCTCGGTGAGGTCGCCGGTCGCGAGCCGCACCTGAAGCCGGGCCGCGCGGCGCACGACGTCGGCGGGCGTCTCGCCGCGCCGCATCCCGGGCAGTTCGTCCAGCAGGGTCTTGAAGCCGTTCACCTGGAACGCGATCGAGCGCGGGTTGAGCGGATCGAGCACGGTCAGGTCGACCACCGTCTCGCGCGACAGGGTGACGGAGTAGCGCCGCCGGTAGGTGATGCGGCTGTCCGCGAATTCGAGCAGCGCCTCCAGCGCGCCCTCGGGCGGCTCGTCGCGGGTCAGGGCCGCCGCGATCCGCGCCGTCAGCTGGCCGCGTTCAAGCAGCCGGCCGGCCTGCAGGAAGCGCCAGCCGGTGAACTGGTACATGTTCTCGCGCACCAGCCCGGTGAAGCCGGACAGCCGGATCAGCACCTCGCTCGCGAGCCCCGGCAGGTCCTCGGGCTCGTCCTGCTCGAGCCGCCGCTCCATCAGGTCGACGAGATCGCCCAGCACCCGCCAGCCGTCAGGCGAGAAGCGGTCGCGGATGCGCGAGGCGGTGTCGAACGCCGCGCGCACCCGGCGCAGCAGCCCCTCGGCCGGATCGCCGAGCGCGACCTCCACCCCGATCCCGGCGAGCAGCTCCGCCACTTCGGCTTCGAGCGGGCCGCGCCGTCCGGGGTGGGCGCGGCGACCTCCTCGCGCTCGGCCCGCCCGGCCGACATCATGTCGGCGTCCGGCGCGACGCTCGATACGTCGATCCCGGTCGCATCGGCGACGCGCCGGGTCAGCGTGTTGAACTCCATCGCCTTGAGGAAGGCGACCAGCCGCGTCGGGTTCGGTTCGTGGACCGCGAGCTCTTCCAGCGGCGTGTCGAGCGGGACGTTGGTCTCGAGCGTCACCAGGCGCTTGGAGACGCGCGCGAGGTCGGCGTGGGTGATCAGGTTCTCGCGCCGCTTGGGCTGGGGGATCTCGTGGGCGCGTTCGAGCAGCGTCTCGAGGTCGCCATACTGGTCGAGCAGCTGCGCGGCGGTCTTGGCCCCGATGCCAGGCACGCCCGGCACGTTGTCCACCGAATCGCCCGCGAGCGCCTGCAGGTCGATCATCTTCTCCGGCCGGACGCCGAACTTCTCGAACACCTCGTCGGGTCCGATGCGCTTGTCCTTGACCGGATCGAGCATGGTGACGCCGCCGCCCACCAGCTGGAACAGGTCCTTGTCGGAGCCGACGATCGTGACCTCCGCGCCGGCTTCCGCGGCCAGCCGGGCGTAGGTGGCGATCAGGTCGTCCGCCTCGTAGCCGCCCTGCTCGAGGCACGCGATCGAGAAGGCGGCGGTCGCCTTGCGGATCAGCGGGAACTGCGGGATCAGGTCCTCGGGCGGCTCCGAGCGGTTCGCCTTGTAGGTCTCGTGGATCTCCTTGCGGAAGGTGACCTCGGACTTGTCGAACACCACCCCGAGATGGGTCGGGTCGACCCAGCCGGCGTCGCGCAGCAGCTTCCACAGCATGTTGCAGAAGCCCGACACCGCGCCCACCGGCAGCCCGTCCGACGGACGGGTGAGGGGCGGCAGCGCGTGATAGGCGCGAAAGATGTAGGAAGAGCCGTCGACGAGGACGACATGGTCGCCTTTGGCGACCCCGCGGCTGGGCATGGAAAAAATCCGGGCGAAAGTTTCGCCCGGACTATAGGCGCCTCACCGGCGAAGGGAACGGCCAAAGCCGCTCCCTTCGCGAGGAGATCACTTCTCGAGCGTGACCGTCTTGGCGGTGTCCGCCGACAGTTCGGTCTGGCCCGGCGTGTAGCCGTTGAGGCTCATCGTGTAGGCCGTCAGCACGTTGAGCTGATCGTCCGACAGGGTCCCCGGCGCGGTCTGGGGCATGTTGTCGTGGATCCAGGTGCGGATGTCGGCCCAGCTCTGGCCGCCGAAGCGGCCCTTGAAGGTGTCGCCATGCAGCGCCGGGCCCAGAGCGCCCTTGCCGTCCTTGGCGTGGCAGGTGCGGCAATGGGTGTTGTACTCGGTCAGGCCCTTCTTGACCTGGTCCGCCGTGAACGGACCCTCGCCCGCGAGCGCCGGCGCCGCGAACAGGGCCGAGCCGACGAACAGGCCTGCAACAATCGTCTTAACGCTCATTAAGCGTTCTCCTCCGTCGCCTTTGATGAGGCAGCAAGGCCGGTACCTATAGGACATTCGGTCCTATTGCGAAGATGTGATGACCTCAAAATTTTACGCATTCCAGGGAGACAAAACGCCGCCCCCGGGGTCTTTGCGGTAAGATGGAACCTCCTTTCTCGGTAACATAATACGTTCGTCGGAGTTGGGGCGAGTGGGCCGGCCGGGCTATTTCGGGAAGGTCGCGCTGGCGCTCTCCTTGGAGAGCGGCGCGTCGCCTGGCGCGACGTCGTTCTTCGACAGGATGTAAGCCGTGATCGGGTCAAGCTGGTCGTCGGGCAACGAGCCGGGAGCCGTCGGCGGCATCGTGGCGTGGATGTAGTCGCGGAGCTCGGCGACGGGCTTTCCGCTCCATTTCTGCTTGAACGCATCGCCGATCAGGGCGGCGCCCTGTCCGCCTTCGAGGCTGGGCCGGTGGCAGGTCGCGCAGTGGTTGTTGAACTTGGTTTTCCCGTCAGCGGCCTGCTGTTCGGTGAACGGCCCTGGTTCGGCTGAGGCCGCGCCGCCGCCCAGCGCGGCGATCATGATCAGTCCCGATAGCAAAGCCAGACGCTTCATCTCGCGTTCTCCATCCTTGTCTTCGCGCCGCCGGAAGAGGACCTAGCGCGGACTCTGGCGATGCGAAGGCTCAGGCCGAACGTCTTGGACTTATTGTCACCGAGCGCGCCGGATGGCCGGCGGGAGCCCCGGGGTCATCTTGCCGGCTGCAGGCGCGCTTCGGGCGTGGAGCGCGGCCGGTCGATGTGGAACGCGCGAGGTCGCACGAACAGGAACGTCCCCCAGCCGGAGCGCATCACGGCCCAGTGCAGCGCGAGCGGCCCGACGACGCCCGCGATCGTCACGATGAGCGAGATCCACCCGACGTCCTGGATAATGCCCGACTTGATCAGGACGGCGCGGGTCGCGGCCATCGGCAGGAAGAAGGCCAGATAGACGGCGATCGAGCGTTCGCCCGCGTAGCGGAGCGGCTCCGCGGCCGTCGCGCCCGCGATCAGCGCGGCGACGGCCGCGGAGCCGCTCCGCTACGCGGGATGTGCTCCGTCGAGGACGGAAGATTGTCGAACATGATCGGCACCTGGCCCGCGATCACGTCGACCAGCGCCGGACCAGCGCCCTTGTA
>NZ_JBJKEX010000575.1:0-1073 GCF_045505405.1 Hansschlegelia beijingensis
GGCTCCGCGCGCGAGATCGCCCAGGCGCGCGACCCGAGCCGGGCGGCGATCGCCTCGCCGCTCGCCGCGCAGGAATACGGGCTGGAGATCCTCGCCGCCGACATCGAGGATTTCGCCAACAACACCACGCGCTTCCTCATCCTCTCGCCCGAGCAGGCGTGGGCTGCGCCCGAGGGCGGGCTGACGGTCACCACCTTCGTGTTCAAGGTGCGCAACATCCCGGCCGCGCTCTACAAGGCGCTGGGCGGCTTCGCGACGAACGGCGTCAACATGACGAAGCTCGAGAGCTACCAGCTCGACGGCGCCTTCGTGGCCACCCAGTTCTACGCCGACGTCGAGGGCCATCCGGACGACCCGGCGCTGAAGCGGGCGCTCGACGAGCTCGCCTTCTTCTCGACGGAGCTCACGATCCTGGGCGTCTATCGCGCCCACGACTTCCGGATCGCGGCGCGCCGCGCCGAGGCCGAGAAGGCGCAGGCGAAGCGCGGGCGCTAGCCGCTCACGAACCGGCGCAGCAGGTGGTGCGCGATCGCCGCCGGCGGCGGCGCGAACCAGCCCTGCGGGTGGCGGCGCTCCAGCATCGCCGCCGCTTCCTCCCGGTCGAACCAGCGCGCGTCGTCGAGTTCGGCGTAGTCGGGTCGCAGCTCATCGCCGAGCGCCTCGGCCCGCATGCCGACCATGAGCTGCGACGGGAACGGCCAGGGCTGCGACAGTTCGTAGCTCACGCGGCCGATCGCGACCCCGGCCTCCTCGAACGTCTCGCGCCGCACCGCCTCCTCAAGCGTCTCTCCGGGCTCCACGAAGCCCGCGAGGCACGACCACATGCCCGCCGGAAACCGCGGCTGCCGCCCGAGCAGGCAGCGGTCGCGGCGCGTCACCAGCATGATCACCACCGGGTCCACGCGCGGAAAATGATGGGCCCCGCAGGCGGGGCAATCGCGCCGCCAGCCGCCGGCGGCCAGCCCGGTGACCGATCCGCAATTGGCGCAGAAGCCATTACGCGCGTGCCAGGAGAGCAGGCTCCTGCCGCACCCCGCGAGCGCGAGGTCCGCGCCGGCGACGCGGCCAGATCG
>NZ_JBJKEX010000576.1:0-1069 GCF_045505405.1 Hansschlegelia beijingensis
AACGGGCGGCCGAGCCGCTCCATCAAAGGAGGCTGACAGCCGGCGGTCGCAAGCGCCGCGACCTGCGCGCGCGGGTTCTCGGCCGCAGAGCCGGCGTCCTTCGGGGTCACCTTCACCACCGAGCCCGCGCTCGCGACGAACTTGTCGAACAGCGAGGCCGACTCCGCCGGCTTCTCCGCCGGAAGCTGGGCCATGATCCCGGCCAGCTCCTGCGCCAGAGCGGCCCGGGTCGGAACCCCGGAGGCCGCGAACGCGTCGAGCGCCGTGAGCTCGCCATTCGACGTCGAGGTCTTCACCGCGTCGAGCTCAACCGCAAAGGGCCGCCCCGCGTCGAGCGCCTGCTCGAGCGCGCCGAGCGCCACCAGGTTGCGGGCCGCGGGATCTCCCGCCGGCCGCGCCTTGAGGGCGCTTTCCACCGACGCCACGCGCCCGTCGAGGGGCTTCACCGCTTCCGCGACCGTCTCCGGCACCTTCGCGGACACGGCGTCGAGCTGCTCTGCGGTCGCGACCTTGTCTAGGCGGCCGCCAAGCGCGGCGACCTTCCCGTCGAGATCGGAAATCCGCCCGTCGAGATCAGTGACCCGTTTGTCGAGACCAGCGACCGCGTCCGCAGGCGAGCCGCGCTGCTCGATCGCTTCGATGCGGCTGGTGAGCGTGGCGACGGCGGACGGATCGACGGCAGGCTGATCGGCGCCCGGCGGCGACGATTCGACCTTGGCCGTCAGTTCGGCGACCTGCTTCTCCAGCGCCTCGGCCCGGGCGTTCGTCGCCTCGATCGTCTTGCCGACCTCGGCGAGCCTCTCGTCCACGGCGCCGGCGTCGCCCGCCGGGGCGCTCTGGCCAGCGCGGTCACGCAGGGCCGCGACTTCGCCGCCAAGGGCGTCGAGCTTTCTTTCAGCGGCGGCGACCCGCGCGTCGTCGGGCTGGACCGCAGGGATGAGGTCGCGGCCGAACAGCGCGATCGTCAGCACGGCGAGCGCCGCCCCGCCGAGCATCGCGAAGATCACGCCCAACACGCCCATCCCGCGGGACCGCGACCCGCTCCCGGTCCCGCGGGATGGGCGTGTTG
>NZ_JBJKEX010000577.1:0-1064 GCF_045505405.1 Hansschlegelia beijingensis
AGACCTCCGTCTGCTCGCGCGCCAGGAAATGCAGCCCGAAATGTCCGCTCGCGAGCAGCGCCCCGAGCGTGTTCGACTTGTGGTCGAGGCAGATCAGGAACAGCGGCGCGCCCGCCGCAAAGCTTCAGAGGTTGAGCTGGTAGGTCAAGGGCAGCCAGCGATACGCCTCGCCGGCCCGCTCCACATAGCCGGCCGACGGGAACGACGTGTGGTAGCCGACCACGGGCAGGCGCTCGGTCGCGGCCATGTCGTAGATCCGCTTGCGCGTCGCGGCGCCCTGCTGCTTGTCCATGTCGAAGAACGCGCTCCATTCGGGCCGCGCGAGCGACGCCACCTCGTGGTGCGCGCAGTCGCCCCAGAGCAGCAGCCGCCGGCCGCCGCTTTCCAGATGGTAGGCGAGATGGCCCGGCGTGTGCCCGAAGGCCGCGAGCGCCGTGACGCCCGACGCGACCTCCTGTCCCGGCTTGAGGAACGTCGTGCGCTCGGCGAACGGCGCCACATTGCGGCGGAACATCTTTGCCGAGGCGAGTTCGTTGCCGCCCTCGGCCGCCGACATCCGCTCGTCCCTGGACCAGAATGCGTGCTCTTCGGCGCCGACCGCATAGCGGGCGTTTGGAAACACCGGTTTCCCGCCTTCCACCAGCCCGCCCATGTGATCCGGATGACAGTGCGTCAGCGCCACCACGTCGACCTGCTCGGGCGTCAGGCCCGCCTGTTTCATCGACTCGACGAGCCGGCCGCCCGCAGGGCGCGGCACGAAGCCGTCCGGGCCGTTGCCGGCGTCGAACAGGATCAGCTCCCGGCCGGTGTTGACGAAGGTCGGCGTGAAGCCGGGCTGGAAGCGCTTCTCGGGCAGCAGGTTGTCGCGCATCAGCGCCTCGACCTCCGCGGCCGGGCGGTCCTCCCCCACGATCGGCCACGGCCCGTCGATCATCACGCCGGCGTCCGACACCGTGGTCACCTCGATATCGGCCGACCCTCCGATGCTGCTGTTCTGCGTCTCCCGGCGCAGCGACAGCTTCGACAGCATGGTCCCGGGCGCGAGGATCGGCGTGTCCGTGCTG
>NZ_JBJKEX010000578.1:0-1063 GCF_045505405.1 Hansschlegelia beijingensis
GGCCTGCGCGGTCGGCCCCCAGAGGGCTGCGAGAGCGAGCAGAAGCGCGACCGCCAGCGCCCAGAAGCGCAGATCGGGCCGGAAGCTCAGGAACGCGGCTGGAAGACGGCGCCGACGGGCATCGCGCACGGCACGGTCACGGTCATCGTCGACGGGACGCCGTTCGAGGTGACGACCCTTCGCCGCGATGTCGCGACCGACGGTCGGCGGGCGGTGGTCGCCTTCACGCGGGACTGGGCCGAGGACGCGCAACGACGCGACCTCACCATCAACGGCCTCTATCTGGATCGCTCCGGCGTGGTCCACGACCATGTCGGAGGGCTCGCGGACCTGGAGGCGCGGCGGGTGCGCTTCATCGGCTCGGCGTGCGAGCGGATCCGGGAGGACTACCTCCGCATCCTCCGCTTCTTCCGCTTCCATGCCCGCTACGCCGAAGGGGCTCCGGATCCTGACGGCCTTCTCGCCTCGGTTCGGCGACGGGAGGGGCTCGCGAGCCTCTCGCGCGAGAGGGTGCGGGCGGAATTGCTGAAGCTGCTCGTCGCCCGTCGCGCGGCCGATACGGTCGCCGTGATGGCGCAGGCCGGCCTGCTCGCGCCGCTGATCGGCGGCGCCTACCGGCTCGCGCGTCTCGCCCGCCTGACCGGCCTCGACGCGCGCGCGCCGGACGCGCTTCTACGGCTCGCTGCCCTTTCGCAGTTCGTCAGCGAAGACGCAGAACGTCTGCGCGCGCGGTTGCGGCTGTCGAACGCGGAAGCCGAGCGCCTCGAGAAGATCGGCGACATGCTTCCCGCCATCTCCCCCGGCGGGGACGAGGCGGCCGTGCGCCGCCTGCTCTACCGGGAGGGGGCCGAGGCCTATCGGGACCGCGTCCGCCTCGCCTGGGCGGATGCGGGAAAGGAGCCCGGCGACTGGCGCTGGGCCACGCTGCTGGCGCTGCCCGACCGCTGGAAGGGACCCGCATCGCCGTATCGCCGCAATCGCCGCGGTGGTCTGCTGGCCCGCGTCCAGAAGTCCGTGTTCCGCGAACACACCCGGGAAAGTCAGCGCCCAGGGAACAGCAAGC
>NZ_JBJKEX010000579.1:0-1063 GCF_045505405.1 Hansschlegelia beijingensis
GGCGCGATCCAGCGGCTCGCCGCCGGCGACTACCGGCTCCCGGCGGTCAGGGAGAGCGCGGACGAGATCGGCGACATCTGGCGGAGCATGCGGGTGTTCGCGGCCGCGATGGAGGAGGCGGAGACGCTGCGCGCCCGGCAGGCGGAGGCGGACAGCCAGCGCGCCGCGGGCCGCCGCAGTGAGATGAACGGGCTCGCCCGCACTTTCGAGGGCAGCGTCGGGGAACTCGTGCAGAGCCTTTCGGCGGCCGCGCAGGAGATGGAGGCGACCTCCCGCGGCCTCGCCGCCAACGCCGAGCAGACCACGCGCCAGTCGGCCGCAGCGCTGTACGCCGCGAACGAGACCTCCGCCGCCATGCAGGCCTGCGCCGCCGCGACCGAGGAACTCGCGACCTGCGCCGAGGAGCTCGGCCGTCAGGTCGAGCGGACCTCGGGCGCGGCCTCCGAAGCGGTCAACAATGTGCGGCGCGCCCATGAGCGGGTCGACGTGCTGGTCAACGGCTCGCGCAAGATCGGCGAGATCGTGTCGCTCATCCAGAGCATCGCGGAGCAGACCAACCTGCTCGCGCTGAACGCCACGATCGAGGCGGCGAGGGCCGGCGAGGCCGGGCGCGGCTTCGCGGTGGTGGCGGCCGAGGTCAAGGATCTCGCCGGACAGACCGCGAAGGCGACCGAGGAGATCACCGCCCAGATCGGCGCCATCCAGGACGCCACCAACGGCACGGCCGGCGCGATCCAGGAGATCGCCGGCATCATCGACGACGTCCACCACATCGCGACCGAAACCTCCGCGGCGGTGGAGCAGCAGCGCGCCGCCACTCAGGAGATCGCGCGCAACGTCAGCCAGGCGGCCGCCGGCACGCAGCAGGTCAGCGCCGACGTCTCGCAGATGCAGATCGCGGCGCGCGAGGCCGGCCAGGGCGCGGTGGACGTGAACTCCGCCGCCGGCGAGCTCGCCCGCCAGGGGCCGTACGGACCTCGTGCTCAGGCGAGGCTGAAAAAATTCTCCGTCGCTCAGGGCGCATCCACGCTTGAAGCGACGCGAAAACCGCTCCATCTTCATC
>NZ_JBJKEX010000580.1:0-1062 GCF_045505405.1 Hansschlegelia beijingensis
ATCAGCAAGTCGACGCCGGCGAGGATGATCGTCTCGAGCGGCAGCTGCCCGTAATTGTCGAGCTTCAGCTCCGCCGCGACGTTCACCAGGCCGGCGCGCCGCATCAGTTCGTCGCTGAGGGAGCCCGCGCCCGCCGTGAAGCCGTTGGGCCGCAGCACCGCAGCCCGCAGCCTGGGCTCGCGGACGAGCGCCGGGCGTGAAAGTCGCCGGTCGAGTTCGGCGATCATCGCTTCACCACGGTTGGGATGCCCCACCGCCTCGGCGACCCGACGGATCTCCGCCCGCACTCCATCCAGGGTGCGCGGCGCATCGGCGTCGACGACGGAGACGCCGACGCGTCTGAGGACCGACACGGCGGCCCGAGCGGTGTAGCGGCCGGCGAGCACGAGATCAGGCCTCGCCGCGACCACCTCCTCCGCAAAGCCGCGGTTCTGGGGCACGTCCTTGACGCGCTCCGCCACGTTCGACCCGGCCGAGACGGTCGACAGCCAACTCACCGAGGCCACCTGGGCACGGTCGGCAAGCTGGATCAGCAGTTCGTCGGTGCAGAGGTTGATCGAGACCACGCGGGAGGGCGCCGCGGCCGCGGCCGATCCCCAGCAGAGGCCGAGGAACGCCGCCGACAGAACGGACGCGAGAACGCGCTCAGCCATGGGCGAAGCCGCGCCCCTCCTCGTCGAGCGCCTCCGGATCGCGGCCAAGCCAGCGCTTCGAGATCGCGCGCCACGTCTCAAGCCGCGAGAAATCCGGCGTCTCGGAGAGGCTGTCGTCGTCCTCGATGAAGGGGTTGGCGAAGAAGATCGAGATCATGGGCTCGCCGGCCCCGTTCCACATCTCGAAGCCCCACGTCACCGGCTTGCCGTCGCGGCCATATCCGCGAAACAGCTGCGCCTTTGAGGGCTTCCGCCGCCGCGTCAGCTCCGGCGCGACGGGAAAGCGCTCCGAGCCACGGTTCTCGCCGATGCACAGATGGAAGTGGCCGCCATGGCCGAACATGACGGTCAGATAGCCGTCCATCAGGCCGATCTTTTGCGGAGGCCCCGGGCAGCGCCATTCATAGGC
>NZ_JBJKEX010000581.1:0-1060 GCF_045505405.1 Hansschlegelia beijingensis
CAGCGCCTTCATGACCGTGATGTCGCCGGGCGTGACGGTCCGCTTCGCTCCCGGCGACATCACGGTCATGAAGGCGCTGAGCACCGCCGCCTGCGGGCCGCCGAGGCTCCGCGCCGCGGACGCCACCGCGAGCAGGGCGGGCAGCAGGAGCAGGAGCGGCCACGCGATCAGCGTCGCCCTGAGCGCGAGATCCGGCGACAGCAGACGCTCGGCCGCGGCGAGGATCAGCGCGATGGGAAGATCGACGGCGCGCGACCAGTGCATCACCACGCCCTCGGGCGGGTTCAGCCGATGTTGCGCGAGGTCGAACCAGCTCTGACCCGCGAGCAGGTCCCTGACCCCCGCGAGCCGCATCGCGTCGTCTGTCGACAGCTGGTCGATGACCGCCGGATAGGCGCCGAAGGCGTTCGCAAGGGCGAACATCGCCCAGATGAAGACGATCAGCGGAACGCCGGCGCCCTCGAACAAAGCCCTCGAGCCGGGACGCCCGACGATCGCAGAACCACCCGCCGCGTGCGCCATCGCCATGCCAGTCGCCCCAGAGATACCCCCGTCAGGCATCATCGCACGCCGGGCCTTAGGAACGGGTGAATCGCGCGACGTGATTTCGCGCCGACCCCGTGCGGGTCTATGGTCTTCTTCAAAAGGTCGGGGGGATCGGGATGACCACGCGCGCGCTCGTGAGCTGGATCGCAAAGGCCGCCTCCTCGGCGGCGCTGGCGCTGGTCCTTTCCTGCGGCCCGGTCTGGGCCGAGCCCGACAATCCCTTCCAGAACACGATCGCGAACGAAAGCGCGCTCAAGCTCGAGGCGCGCCTCAAGCGGGAGGCCCAGTCCGAAGCGCGGCCGGTCGCGGAGCTCATCAAGCAGGGCGTCGCCCAGATCCGCGCCGGAAGCTGGCGCGAGGCCGCGGTCACGATGGCGCTCGCGGCCGGCAAGGATCCCCGCAACGAACAGGCGTGGCGCAATCTTTCGGTCGCGCTGACGCGGGTCGAGACCGGCGACTATTCGGAGAGGGAGACGCTGCGCGAGCAGGCGGTCGGCGCCGGCTGGCGCGCCTA
>NZ_JBJKEX010000582.1:0-1058 GCF_045505405.1 Hansschlegelia beijingensis
GGCGCGCCGCGCCGCGACCGCCGGCGCCCGCCACTCCGGCGGGGCCGCGTGGAAGTGATGCAGATAGGAGAGCGGCAGCGCGAGCCGCTCCGGATCAGTTCCCTCGAGCGAGGCGCAGCCGATCATCACGTCGACGCCGTGCGCCAGCACATAGGCCCAGATGCCGTGCCAGAGCAGCTCGACGGTGCGCTTGTCCCGGTAGGGCTCCAGAACGCAGGATCGGCCGAGCTCCAGGAATGACAGGTCGGGATGGCGGGCCACCAGACCGTCCACTTCGAACTCGCCGGCGCTGTAGAAGCCGAACGTCCGATCGGCGACTTCGCCGCGAAGCAGGCGATATGTCCCGACGACCTTCGGCTTCGCGGCTCCGAAAGGCGACGCCGGATCGATCGCGCCGACCTCGAAGCCCGTGAGCCCGGCCGGAAGCCCGCCGGGCTCCGGCGCCCGCGATTGATGGTCCAGAACGAGCAGGTGGTCGCACACGGCGTCGAACGGGTCGGAGTCGCGGCGGGCGAGCCGCGCCGTCATGCTGGGCGCGGCCTGCATTTCCTCGAAGAAGACGCGGTATCGGAGCCGTTGGGCGCGGCGGATTTCCTTCGCGCTCTCCGCGAGCCTGATCTCGAGCGAGCCGATCCGCCCGAGCGGCTGCGCGAGGCGCGGCCCCTGGGAAGGCTTCGGTCGGAAACCGAAACCGGTGGCGGGGGCTTCGAGGCCAGTGGCCGCCGGCGGGAAATCGATCGGATCTGTCGACATGAGGCGCCTCCCCGAGGGGACGTCTCATGTCCCCGATGTCCGGAGGCGGCGGGAACCATCGCCTTCCGGGGGCCGAACCGGTCCCGCGCAAGGAGGAGCATATTCGGCGCACAGGCGTGTGACAACGCAGGCCAGCAGCGCCGCCGCAGCGTCAGGCGACCCGCGAGCCGTTGCCTCTCAGGGGCGCGAGCGCCTCGCCAAGCGTCTTGCGCTCAAGCGGCTTGGCCAGGACGTCATTGATCCCCGCCGCGAGCGCCGCGGCGCGATCGTCGGGGCTGGCGTTGGCGGTGACGGCGAGGAGCAGA
>NZ_JBJKEX010000583.1:0-1058 GCF_045505405.1 Hansschlegelia beijingensis
GAAGGTCACAGGTTCAAATCCTGTCCCCGCAACCAAACAAAAAGCCCGCACAGCCCAAAAGCTGGCGGGCTTTCGTCGTTCTAAACACACACACCATGACAGGCCCACGCGAAAAGGGCATGGGTGAGCCGTCCATCACGAGGCGCGCCACATGACCCTCCCCCGCCCCGCCTTCGCCGCCAGCGGCGCGCTAGTCTCGCCGGACGTGCCGACGCCGGAGATCTGCCGGCAGGGTGCGTCGGCGCTGGCGCGCATGCTGGCCGAACGCAGGGTCTCCGCCGTTGAGGTCGCGGAGGCGTTTCTGGACCAGATCGCGGCGCAGAACCCCACCTACAACGCCATCGTGACCCTGCGGGACCGCGACGACATCCTGGCGGACGCGCGCGCCTGCGACGCCGCGCGAGCGCGGGGCGAGACGCCCGGACCGCTCGCCGGCATTCCGGTCGCGTTCAAGGACCTGCAGCCGACGGCAGGCCTGCGCACCACCTTCGGCTCGCCGCTGTTCGCCGACTTCACGCCGGACGAGGACAGCCTCACCGTCGGGCGGGTCCGCGCCGCCGGCGCGATCGTCATCGGCAAGACCAACACGCCAGAGTTCGGCCTCGGCTCCCACACCTACAACACGCTGTTCGGGCGGACCCGCAACGCCTTCCTGCCGGCGCTGAGCGCCGGAGGCTCGAGCGGCGGCGCCGCGGTCGCGCTGGCGCTCGGCATGCTGCCGGTCGCGGACGGCTCCGACTTCGGCGGCTCGCTGCGCAACCCGGCCGCCTTCAACAACATCTTCGGTTTCCGGCCCTCGCTCGGCCGTGTGCCCAACGTGCCGGCGAAGGACGCGTTCTTCGGGCAGTTCTCGACCGACGGGCCGATGGCGCGCAGCGTCGCCGACCTCGCCCTGATGCTTTCGGTGATGGCCGGCTACGACGCGCGTTCACCGATCGCGAGCGCCGACGAGGGCTTTCGCTATGAGGACCGGCTGGACGGCGCGCAGGCCCTGCGGCCGCGTATCGCCTGGCTCGGGGACCTCGGCGGGCGCCTGCCGATGGAGCCCGGCGTGCTGG
>NZ_JBJKEX010000584.1:0-1058 GCF_045505405.1 Hansschlegelia beijingensis
CTCGCCCTGCAGGTCGAGCGTGAGCTCCGCTGGCTCTACGCGGAAGCCCGCGGCCGCATCGTCGCCTGCGTGGGCGGCATGGATCCGCGCGCGGAGCGCCGCCAGCTCGAGCTCGGCGCGCATATCGTGGTCGGAACGCCGGGCCGTCTGCGGGACCACATCGAGCGCCGGGCGCTCGATGTCTCGAGCCTCAAGGTCGTGGTCCTCGACGAGGCGGACGAGATGCTGGACCTCGGCTTCCGGCCGGATCTCGAATTCATCCTCGAGGCCACTCCGGCGGAGCGCCGCACGCTGCTGTTCTCCGCGACGCTTCCGGCCGACATCGCCGCGATCGCGCGCAAGTTCCAGCGCGACGCCGCCCGCATCGTCACGGCGAGCGAGGGGCGCGGACACGCGGACATCGAGCACCGGGCGATGCGCGTGCATCCGCGCGAGATCGGCCACGCCGTGATCAACGTTCTGCGCGCGTCCGACCCGACCGCCGCGATCGTGTTCTGCTCGACCCGCGAGGCCGTGCGCCGGCTGCATGCGACGCTTTCGGAGAGCGGCTTCTCGGCCGTCCTGATCTCCGGAGAGCTCGGCCAAGCCGAGCGCAACCGCGCGCTTCAGGCGTTGCGGGACGGCCGCGCCCAGGTGTGCGTGGCGACCGACGTCGCCGCCCGCGGCATCGACCTGCCCAATCTCGGACTGGTGATCCACGCCGACCTGCCGCACGACGCGGAGATCCTGCAGCACCGCTCCGGCCGGACGGGCCGGGCCGGGCGCAAGGGCATCAGCGTGATGCTGGTGCCGCCGTCGCGTCGCCGCAAGGCCGAGACCATGATGGTCGACGCCGGCGTGACCCCGGTGTGGAGCGGCCCGCCGACCGCCGAGAGCATCCGCGCGCTCGACCAGGAGAGGCTGTTCTCCGATCCGGCGCTCAACGAGCCCGCGAGCGAGGAGGACCTCGCTCTCGCCCGCACGCTGATCGCAGGTCCCGCGCGACAAATATTCCTTGATGATGTCGTTCTGGGTGGTGCCCTGCAGCGACGAGCGGTCCGCCCCCTGCTCCTCGGCCA
>NZ_JBJKEX010000058.1:0-13383 GCF_045505405.1 Hansschlegelia beijingensis
CGGTCGATCAGGCGGGGGCGGCGGCTCTGCGCCACAAGATGAAGGATGACCTCGGTGTCGGAGGTCGACTGGCAGATCGCGCCGGCCCGTACGAGCTCCGCGACCGTGCTCACGCCGGCCGGCGCCTCGGCCTCCTCCTCGGCGCGCCCAACCCGCTCGCGCACCCAGGCGAAATACAGCAGCTTCATTCCGACGGATCCTCCAGGACGTGGCGAAGGCCAGCCCGGAGATAGTCATAGCCGGTGTAGAGCGTAAGGAGCGCCGCGACCCACAGCAGGCCGATGCCGATCTGGGTGTTGCCGGGCAGCACCTTGTCGCCGGCAGGCCCCGCGAGCAGGAAGCCGATCGCGATCAGCTGCGTCGTCGTCTTGTACTTGGCGAGCTGCGTCACCGGCACGCTCGCCCGCAGCTCCGCCAGAAACTCGCGCAGGCCCGAGACGAGCACCTCGCGGCACAGGATCACCATGGCGGCCCAGATCGACCAGCCCGAGATCGTGTTGTTCGCCGCCAGCATCAGCAGGCACGCCGCGACGAGGAGCTTGTCGGCGATCGAGTCGAGCATGCGCCCGAGGGGCGACTGCTGCTGCCAGGCGCGCGCCAGATAGCCGTCGAGAAAATCGGTGATGGCCGCGATCGCGAAAATGGCGAACGCCGCCCAGCGCAGGGTGTCTCCGCCGACGAACAGGCATGCCGCCACCATCGGCACGGCCGCGATGCGCCCGTAGGTGAGCATGTTCGGCAGGCTCAGCGCGTGCAGCCGGGATAGATTTGCGCGCGGACGACGGAGGCCCATCGGTGCGAGATGGCTCTCAGAACTCATGTTTTCGAAGCGAACTCAGGCGCAGGTGACCCGGGACACGACCACGCGGGGCGGCGGGCGTCAACACGCAGATTTGAGGGTCGGATGAGCGGCGGGATGAGGCTCACCCGCGGTCGCCGCGCTCGTGGAAGAAGTCGTAGATCACCTTCGCCATCGCCCTGCTGACCCCGGGCGCCTTCTCGAGATCGGCGAGACCGGCGCGCGCCACCGCCTTCGCGGTGCCGAAGTGGCGAAGCAGCGCCCGTTTCCGCGTCGGCCCGATGCCCGGCACCTCATCCAGGGGATTGGCGACGAACTCCTTCGAGCGCCGCGCCCGATGGGTCCCGATCGCGAAGCGGTGCGCTTCGTCGCGCAGCCGCTGGACGTAGTAGAGGACGGGGTCGCGCGGCGGCAGACGGAACGGCGTCTTGCCCTCGACGAAGAAGGTTTCGCGGCCGGCTTCCCGGTCGACGCCCTTGGCGATGCCGACCAGCGGCGCGTCGGCGAGCCCGAGTTCGGCCAGCGTTTCGCGCGCCGCCGTAAGCTGCCCCTGGCCGCCGTCGATCAGCACGAGATCCGGCCACGGCGGCGCGTCCTGCGGCGTGCGGCCCTCCGCGTCGCGCGGGGACTCCTTCTGCAGCCGCGCGAATCGCCGCCGCAGCACCTGCCGCATCATCGCGGTGTCGTCGCCCGGCGTGATGTCGTCGGGGCGGATGTTGAATTTGCGGTAGTGGTTCTTCTGGAACCCCTCGGGCCCGGCCACGATCATCGCCCCGACCGCGGCGGTCCCCATGATGTGGCTGTTGTCGTAGACCTCGATCCGCTGCGGCGGGGAGGGCAGCCCGAAAGCCTCGGCGACGCCGGCGAGCAGCTTCGCCTGCGTCGACGTCTCGGCCAGCCGGCGCCCCAGAGCCTCGCGGGCGTTGGCCAGCGCTCGCGCCACGAGATCGCGTTTTTCCCCGCGGACGGGGACCGAGACCTCGACCCTGCGGCCGGAGCGGATGCTCAGCGCCTCGGCGAGCAGCGCACGATCCTCGATCTCCTCGCTCAGCAGGACGAGGCGCGGGGGCTCCTCGGCGTCATAGAACTGGGCGACGAACGACCCCAGGACCTCGCGCGGCTCCAGGCTGCGGTCGGCCTTGGGGAAGTAGGCCCGCGCGCCCCAGTTCTGATAGGCGCGGAAGAAGAAGGCTTCGACGCAGGTCTGGCCGCCTTCGGCGTGGATCGCGAAGACGTCGGCTTCCTCCACCGTGCGCGGATTGACGCCCTGATGGGACTGGATCGCCGCGAGCGCCGCCAGGCGGTCGCGGTAGACGGCCGCGCGCTCGAAGTCGAGCGTCTCGGACGCCTGCTCCATGGCGTGGGCGAGCTCCTGCTTCACCTTGTCGGTCTTGCCTGTCAGGAAATCCCGCGCCTCCTGAACCAGCTCTCCATAGGCCTGCGGCGTGATTTCGCCGGTGCAGGGCGCCGAGCAGCGCTTGATCTGGAACAGCAGGCACGGCCTCGTTCGGCCCTCGAAATAGCTGTCCGAGCAGGAGCGCAGCAGGAAGGCGCGCTCGAGCGCGTTGATCGTCCGTCCGACCGCGCCGGCGGAGGCGAACGGGCCGAAGTAGTCGCCCTTCCGCACCCGGGCGCCGCGGTGCTTGGCGATCTGCGGGGCAGGGTGATCGGTCGCGATCAGGATGTAGGGGAACGACTTGTCGTCGCGCAGCAGCACGTTGTAGCGCGGGCGCAGGCGCTTGATGAGGTTCGCCTCGAGCAGCAGCGCCTCGGTCTCGGTCTCGGTCGAGACGAACTCCATGGAGCAGGTCTCGGCGATCATGCGCGCGATGCGCGTGTTGTGGCCGATCCCGCGCGCATAATTCGCGACCCGCTTCTTCAGCGAGCGCGCCTTGCCGACGTAGAGCACCTCGCCGGCGCCGTCGAACATGCGGTAGACGCCGGGCGCGTTCGGCAGATGTCGCAACTGTGACCGGATGACCTCGACGCCGCGCCTGAGGTTCTCCGGCGCGGTTTCGAGCTCTCCCGTTTCGGAGGAAGCGAGCTCCAGGTCGTCGATGTCGTCGGCCTCGTCCGCTTCCGCGGGCGGCCTGTCTGGTTCGGTCATGGCGTCAAGGTTGGAGCGGGGCGATCGCGCATTCGCCGCCTCCACATAAGGGCAGGGCGGCGCTTTGGCACGTCCCGGCGGTCCCGCTCGGCTCGCTCCGCCCGCCCGTCTCCTCGCGCCGACCCACAAAAGCGCGCCTCCTCCCGCCGCGGCGGGTAGCGCAGAGCCGCCGCTTATGTTGCGCTGCGGCCACGCAGAGCCGTCGCCACATTTTGGCCTGTGGCACGCCACATTGCCGCGCGCGGGGACCCCTATGTGGAAGCCACTGTCTTGAATCGCGGCCGCGTCGTCACTTCATGGAACTAAGTTGAAGCGACGGGCGTTTGCGGGGCAGGTCTGGGGCTCACGCCTCGGCTGGTCGCTCATCAGAGCGTCGGGGAGTCTGGAAATGAGGCGCATTGCAGGGCTGGTCGGCGCGACCATCGCGCTGCTGTCCGGAGGAGCGGCCGTCGCGGCCGACCTCGGCGCGCCCGCGCTTGCGCCCGAAGTTTCCGTGCCGTCGTTCTCGTGGACAGGCCCCTATGTCGGGGTTCACGCCGGCTATGACTGGTTCAAGGCCGATTCGAAGGTGAACGGCTTCTCGGCGAACTCCAGTCCCAGCGGCGTCACCGTCGGCGGCTATGTCGGCTACAATCATCAACTCGACGGCTCGCCGCTCGTGCTGGGCATCGAGGCGGATCTCGGCTTCTCGGACGCCAAGGACAGCGGACGTGGCGGCGGCACGCGGCTGCGGACCGATCTCGGCCTCAACGGCGCCGTGCGCGGGCGCGTCGGATATGCCTTCGAGCGCTTCCTCGTCTATGGCGCGGGCGGTCTCGCCTTTGCCGACCGGGACACTAAGGCGCGCGGCCTGGCGAACGGGTCGGATGACACGGTCGCCGTCGGCTGGACGATCGGCGGCGGCGTCGAGGCTGCGCTCAGCGACAACGTCACGGCGCGCGTGGAATATCGCTATTCAGATTTCGGGACGGACTCGTTCAGCGTGGCGGGCACCCGAATGAAGTCTGATGTTACGGATAATCGAGTTCTTCTGGGACTCGGTTACAAATTCTCAACGGGTTGGTGACAACACCGGTTATGAGCGTCGACTAAAAAGTCTCGGCCCATTTTCGGACACGTTTCGTCCGGAAAGACGGGATGGTTACAGGGGATTTGCTAGCCGGCGTAGAAATTTACGGGTCGATGGTGTGTTGCAGAAGCGTCACTGTTGTCCCGTCTCTGAGACTGGCTCTATCAATGTTCGGGGCCGTGCAGTAGAAGTAGTCCAAGTGTCTCAATCGGAGGGATTCAAATGATCCGCCACATCGCCCTCGGCGCAGCGTCTGCCGCCGTTCTTGCCCTTTCTGCGCCGGCCGTCATGGCGGCGGATCTTCCGGCGTATGAGCCCGCTCCTGCGGTCATCGCTCCCGCCGGCTTCACCTGGACCGGCCCGTACATCGGCGCCCAGGCCGGCTACAGCTGGGGCAGCGCCTCGAAGGCCAGCCCGGACGGCTGGATGGTCGGCGGCTATCTCGGCTACAACTACCAGTTCGACGGCTCGCCGGTCGTGATCGGCATCGAGACCGACATCAACTACGCGGACATCGACGACCGTCGTAGCGCCCGCGGCGGCCGCACCAAGGTCTCCACGAACTGGGCCGGCGCGACCCGCGCCCGCATCGGCTACGCCTTCGACCGCTTCATGGTCTACGGCGCGGGCGGTCTCGCTTACGCCGGCCGCGAGTTCAGCCGCAGCCCGGGCGACAAGGACAAGAAGACCGCAGTCGGTTGGACGATCGGCGGCGGCGTCGAGTACGCTGCGAGCGACAATGTCGCGGTTCGCGCCGAGTATCGCTACAGCGACTACGGCAAGGACACCTTCAAGCTGTCCAACAGCAGCCCGAAGTCGAGCTACAGCGAGCACCGCGTGATGGTCGGCGTCGCCTACAAGTTCGACTCCCCGTTCTGATCTGACATCGCGCCCGCAAGGGCGCTATGTTCCGGAAAACCCCGCGACGAGAGTCGCGGGGTTTTCTTTGTGTTCGGCTAACCTTCACCAATCGCTAAGGAATGGCCGGTAGGGTTCGGTCAACGTTCGGGGGCCTCCCCGGCGTCTCTGCCAGCGTCATGCGTTCCGGATATCCCCCCGTTCCGGCTGTTGAGTACCGAGGTTCACATGTTGCGTAACATCTTCGTCGCGGCGGCCTCCGCCGCCGCCGCCGCCGTGGCCGTCGCGGCGCCGGCCGCCATGGCCGCCGATCTCCCGGCCTACGAGCCCGCTCCCGCCTACGCAGCTCCGGCTCCCGCCTCCAACTGGAGCGGCGCCTATATCGGCGCGCAGGCCGGCTATGGCTGGGGTCGCGCGACCAACAAGCGCGGCGCTCCGAACACCAAGCCGGACGGCGCCGTCGTGGGCGGTTACGTCGGCTATGATCACCAGTTCGACGGCTCGCCCGTCGTGGTCGGCGTCGAGACCGACCTGAACTACAACAACGCTCATGACACCAAGAGCAACGCCGGCGGCCGGATCCGCAACGAGCTGAACTGGTCGGGCGCGACGCGCGCCCGCATCGGCTACGCCATGGACAACGTCATGGTCTACGGCGCCGCCGGCCTCGCCTATGGCGAGCACAAGGTGAAGGCGCGCGTCGGCGCGGTCCGCTCCACCGACGACAAGACGGCGCTCGGCTACACGGTCGGCGGCGGCGTCGAGGCGAAGGTCGCCGACAACGTCACCGCGCGCGTCGACTATCGCTACAACGATTACGGCACGGACAGCTTCCAGGTCCCCGGCGGCAAGGTGAAGTCCGACCTGACCGAGAATCGTCTGACTGCAGGCGTCGCCTACAAGTTCAGCTCCTGGTGAGCTGAACCGCTTCTGCGAACGAGGAAGCCCCGTGGCGCAAGCCGCGGGGCTTTTTCGTTTTCAGGCGATTAAGAGCTTGTTGATCTTCTGACAGTTCCATTCGGGAGGCTGGCCATCTTCGGCCGGCGTCCCGACGCCGCGCGGCGAGCCGCGCCACCGGACGGTCCATGTCGCTGCTGATCCGCTCAGCGCTGACGGCGTCGCTGCTCTGGACGCCGTCGCAGCTTCAGGCCTGGGAGCGCACCGAAGCGTCGTCCCCACGCTCGCCCAGCGCGGCGACCTGGCTCAGTCTGCGGGCCCTCGATTCGCTCATCACCGGCTCGACGCCGGATCTGTCGGGCCCGCGCACGGCCTTCGATCGAATCGTCGTCGGGGTCGGCGGCGGTTCGATTCCGGCGGGCGCCGACGCACGTTTCGCCGACAGTCTGGCGGAGGGCCGCATCTCATCCGCGATCGAGGCGCGGATCGGCTACGCGTTCGGGCGCTTCGTCGCCTACGGCGCGGCCGGACTGGCGTCGGCCTCCGCCGAGTTCGCGCGCAGCGGGCAGGGCAGGTCAGCGGTCGCCTGGCGCCTGGGCGGCGGCCTGGAGGCCCAGCTGCTGGACGGCGTCACGGCGCGCCTCGAGTACCTGTATGTCGACCTCGGCCGACGACGTTCGGAGGGAAATGGCGAGGCGGGCCTCGCGCCCGCCGGGGGGCAAGTGACGGCCGGGCTCAACTATCGGTTCTGAGGCGCCTTCTCCAACGACCTTCGGACGGTATCATCAAGTGCGGTCACGACAGAGGAGGCCGCGCATGGGCGTGTTCGATTTCATCAAGGACGTAGGCGAAAAGCTCTTCGGGGCGAGCGAGGCTCAGGCAGCCGACGCCGAGAAGATCAAGGCCGAGATCGAGAAGCACGGGCTCGACGCGAAGGATCTCAAGGTCGACGTGTCGGGCGACACCGTCAAGATCAGCGGCACCGCGCCGTCCAACGAGGTGCGGGAGAAGATCATCCTCGCCGCCGGCAACACGCTCGGAACCGCGAAGGTCGAGGAAGCTCTCCAGGTCGAGAAGTCCGAGCCGGAGTCGCGCTTCTACACCGTCAAGAAGGGCGACAATCTCTCGAAGATCGCGGAGGCGGAGTACGGCAAGGGCCACGCCGGGCGCTACAAGGACATCTTCGAGGCCAACAAGCCGATGCTGAAGGATCCGGACAAGATCTATCCCGGCCAGGTGCTCCGCATCCCCGCCTGACGCTCGATGCGCCTCACCCCGTGGGGCGCGTCTTGTCGAAGGCGGGGGTGGCGGCCTCGAAGGCCTTCAGCCATTCGGCGAGGCGGGGGTGCTGCTCGCGCCAGCCCTCGCCGAAGCGGAAGTCGAGATAGCCGAGCGCGCAGGCCACCGCGATGGTTCCGACGTCGTGGCCTGCGCCCGGCAGGTCCGCCTCCAGCGCCGCGAGCGCCCGGGCGACCTTGTCGGCCTGCCGCTTGGTCCAGCGTTCGGAGCGCTGTCCCTCATCCCGGAACCGCACCTCGTAGACCTGCAGCAGCGCAGCATCGAGAACGCCGTCGGCCAGCGCCTGCGTGCGCAGCGCGAGGAAACGGGCCGCAGGCTCGACGGGTATGACTTTGCCGCCGCCGGCGAGGTGGTCGAGATATTCCAGGATCACCCGGCTGTCGAACAGCGTGGTCCCGTCCTCGAGCTCGAGCGTCGGGATCTTCCCGAGCGGATTGAGCCGGCGGATGGGATCGTCCTCCGCCACCGTGTCGGTCTGAACGACCTCGATCCTGTCCGACAGGCCGAGGATCGCCGCGGCGATCTTGACCTTGCGGCCATAGGGAGAGGGCGTCGCGGAACGCAGGATGAGCATCGTCACTTCCCGAGCATGAGCGGCGCAGCGCGCGCGGCGGACAGACCGCTTCTAGGCGATCCGCCGCGTCGGGAAAACCTTCGGCGTTGATGACGATCGGCCGCGCGCAACAGTCCAGGCGCCGCCGGCGCGGCGCTTGCCGAAGGCTCACGAGCGCCGGAAGATCGGCTGCGGGCCGATCTTCGGAATGGCGCGGATTTAGCCGACGGAGATGTTGACCGCCTTGGGACCCTTGCCCTTGCGGTCCGGCTCCACTTCGAAGGACACCTGCTGTCCTTCCGAAAGCGTGGTCAGCCCCGACCGCGTCACGGCGGAGACATGCACGAAGATGTCGGAGCCGCCGTCGTCCGGCTTGATGAAGCCGTAGCCTTTTTCAGCGTTGAAGAACTTTACCGTTCCGCTCTGAGCCATCGAGCGCCCCCTTGCCAGTCCCCCCGGTCCCGCGCCGTCCGCCGATCGGCACGAGAGCTCCGGCAGGTCGAGACGACGCAATGCGAATGCTGGCAAGTATTCGCCGGCTGCGAGCCGCTAGAGCCTCTATTTGGTAGCGGCATGTTCATTAAGATGGCAAGGCGAAAAAGTGGCGTGTTCCGGAGGCGGAGCGCTGCATTCCTAAGCGCCGGCGAGCGTCTCCACGACGGCCCGCGCGCCGGGACCCTGCGCCAGCGCCTGCGCCACCTCCGGGAGGCCGGCGCGGAGATCGGCCTCCAGCGTCCATGGCGGGTTGGCGATCAGCAGCCCCGAACCCGAAAGCACTTTCGGATCGGAGGGCTCGCGAACGAGCAGTTCGACGCGCAACAGCTTGGCCGCGCCGCTGGCCCGGATCGCGTCGAGGAAGGAGCGCGTGTCCGCCGGGTCCTTGATCGGCCGCCAAAGCGCATAGACGCCCGTCGGCCAGATCCGCTGCGCGCGCGAGAAGGCGTCGGCCATGCGGCCGAGTTCGCCGGGCTCCTCGAATGGCGGGTCGATCAGCACGAGCCCGCGGCGCTCGCGCGGCGGCAGCCAGGCGTTGAGGGCCGTCCAGCCGTCGATCTCCACGACCTTCACGCGCCGGTCGCGCCCCATGGCGTCCGAGAGCGCGGCGCAGTCCTTCGGGTGCTTCTCGCAAAGCCGCAGGCGGTCTTCGCGCCGCGCCATGCGGCGCACGATCTCGGGGGAGCCGGGGTAGAGCCGGCCGCCCGGGTGGTCCGCCGCCAGCCCCGCGATGACCTCGCGCCACGGCGCAAGGAGGGCTTCCGCGGCGTCGCCCAGCCGCAGACCTTCGAGACGGCCGACGCCGTTGCGCCACTCGCCCGTCCGTTCCGACTGCTCGCCTTCGAGGTCGTAGATCCCGCAGCCGGCGTGGGTGTCGAGATAGCTCCACGGCGCCGGCTTGGCGTTCAGGTGGCGCACGATCAGCGCGAGCACGACGTGCTTCAGCACGTCCGCGAAGTTTCCGGCGTGGAAGGCGTGGCGATAGTTCACGGGACTGCGACGGGCCTCACGCCTCGTCCGCCTCTGGCGGCAGCATGACGACGAAGTCCTTGGCGCAGGGCTCGATCACGGACCAGACGCCCGTGAAGCCTGGCTCCAGAACCATCGCGTCGCCAGGCCCTAGCGTCGTCGGCTCGCCGCCGTCAGGCGTGACGACGCAGCGCCCGGAGCGCAGGCGGCACCATTCCCATTCCTCATAAGCCACGCGCCAGGCGCCGGGTGTGGCCTCCCACACGCCGGTGAAGAGCCGACCGTCCGGCGCCTCGTAATGCACATGGGTGCGGAAGGTGGGCGATCCCTCGAGCACGCGGTCAGGCGGCGGGGCGCTCTCCTCGGGCGGCTCGGCGGACGCGCCGAGCAGGTGAAGCCGCATGGCGGCGTCGGGATTGCCGGTCATCCTTCATCTCCGCCAGAGGCCGGCAGGACCACGCGATCGGACCGGCAGGCCCGCCGGTCGACCTCCGCGCAGGGTCGGAAGCGCAGATCCTTGGTCATGCAGACGCGCACCTCGTTGAGCAAGCGGCCCTGGCATTGGACGGCGATCATCGACGGGCGCAGCGAGGGATTGGCCGCGACGAACGCCTCTTCCACTGCGGCCGGGGACGTCTCGATCGGGCTGTCCGGCGCGGCGAAGGCCGGCGGCACGCGGACGCGCTCCGCCGCCCTGCGCACCTGCCTGAAATATGAGCTGGGATCGAGACCCGAGCAGGTTCCGTGCTTGCGCCACTGGTGGCGGATCAGGCCGGGGCTCGGCATGAGGTCGAGCATTCCATCGACCTGGGCGCGCGTCGGATTGCGGCCCGTGACGGCGCAGAAGCCGGGGAAGCCGCGCTCATATTGCGGCCACAGCCCGTGAACCACGAAGCCTCGGGGCGCCGACGAGCCGCACTGGACAGGATCGGCGCGCGATCCCTTCGCGACGCAGTAGCTTGGCGACCAGGACAGCGAAAGCACGTAGAAGTCGAAGTCGCCCGGCCGGTCGGACTGCGCCTGCGCAGCCCCGCAGCTCAGCGCCGCGGCGGCCGCCAGGGCCGCCGTCAGCAGCCTCATGGACGCGCCATCTTGCAGCCCGGCGCGTAGGCGTAGTTCCGGTCGAGCCCGGTCACGCACCAGTCGACGCCCGGGCCCAGGGACAGCCATTGCTGCCCTTCCGCCACGAGCCAGTAGACGTGGCGGCGCACGCCGTCATTCGTGTAGGCCTCGGCGGAGCAGAACCTGCGCGGGATGAACTCGACGCCCCAGCTGCGGTAGCCGAGCTCAGCCGGGCGGACGAAATCCGAAAGCGCCAGCCCCGAATGCCAATACATGCGCTCGCGCTTGGCGAACGCGTCGCGGATCTGGCGATGGACATGCGCGTCGGCGCAGGACGGCAGGCGTCCCGTGAAGCCCCGGTAGAAAGAGCTGGACGGGCTTCGAGCGGTCGAGCCGCCGCCGTAGCCGTAATCCGCCGCTGACGCGGCGCCGCCGCTCGCGACGCAGAACAGGGCTCCCGCCGCAGCCGCAATCAACGCGTTTCTCATCACGAAACCCTCTGGCCGACAGCGCCGACCATCCTTCGGCCGGCCCCGCAAATCAAGCGCAGCGGACGACGGGGGTGGGGATCGCGAGCGCGACCGCTACCTTCAGGCCCCGGGCGATGGAAGGGCGTACGCATGCAGAAGTTCGAGACCGCGCGGGACGCGGCGCTGGCGCTGAGGCCGGACCGGCCGCTTTATGCTTTCAGGCCTTCGGTCCTGACGGCGGACGCCGGCGCCTTCCTCTCCGGCTTCCGGGGGCTCACCGCCTATGCGGTCAAGACCAACGGAGAGGACTTCGTGCTGGATGCGCTGGCGCGCGCCGGGGTCTCGGCCTTCGACGTGGCGAGCCCGGCGGAGTTCGCGGCGGCCCGCAAGGCCTCGGGCTCGGCCCGGCTGCTCTACATGCATCCGGTCAAGGCGCAGTCCGACGTCAGGCTGGGCCTCGAGACGTACGGGATCAGGTCGATCGCCATCGACCATGAGGACGAGATCGCCAAGGTGCTGCGGGTCGTGCGCGCGCAGGACATCCCGCCCGGCGACATCACCGTGTTCGTCCGCCTCGCCACCAAGGGGCATGCGGCTTACGAACTGTCGAAGAAGTTCGGGGCGACGCCGGCTCACGCGGTCGAACTGCTGCGCCGTATCGACGGCATCGGCTTCCGCGCGGGGCTGACCTTCCATGTCGGCAGCCAGGTCGAGGACCTTGCCGCCTATGACCGCGCGGTCGCGACCGCGGCCTGGGTGCGCGGCCGCGCCGGCGTGCCGCTGGCGGAACTCGACATCGGCGGCGGCTTCCCCGCGCCCTACGGTCATGATCCGAAGCGCCCGGCGCCGCCGGCCCCCGACGTCGGAGCGCTGCTCGCGCGCATCCAGCGCGAGATCGACGAGTGGGGCCTCGGCGACCTGCCGCTGGTGGCCGAGCCCGGCCGGGTCATCGTGGCGCGCTGCCTCTCGGTGGTGGTCCGCGTGCTGCTGAAGAAGGGCCAGCGGCTCTACATCAACGACGGCATCTGGAGCTCGCTGTCCGATTCATGGACGGGCAAGATCATGTTGCCGGCGCAGTTGATCCCCGATCCGGCGCGCGCCCGGGCGAAGCGGAACACGGCCCCGAGGCTCGCGCCGTTCCGCGTGTGCGGCGCGACCTGCGACTCGGTGGACATCCTGACGCGCCCGTTCTGGCTGCCGGACACGGTCGCGACGGGAGACTGGATCGAGATCGGGCACATCGGGGCCTACAGCCTGGCGCTGAGGACCCATTTCAACGGCTTCTACCCGAACGATTTCGTCGAGGTCGCGGCGCCCTTCGAGAGCACGGAGGGGCTGGAAGGCGTCGCCAATGTGGAGCCGCGCGCCGCGATGGCGTGAGGCGTTCAGCGCTCTCCGCGGAACACGATCGGGAAGTTCTCGGCCTTGCCGGAGCCGTCGCACTCTTCCTTGGCGCGGTACTCGATCATGCGGAACGCCGCGCCGACCCACTCCCAGGTTCCCACTGTCCCGCAATCGCCGGCGGCGCGTCCCTTGTCGAACGCCGTTAGCTGCCTCTTGTCCGGATCGTAGGCGACGTTCGAGAGCGTATCGACGCCGGTCCAGCCGATCGACTCGACGAAGGAGGCGAACAGCAGCGGCTCGAACCGATTGGCGGCGCGCGAGGGATCCTCGACGAACAGCACGGATTCGACGTTGTAGGCGCCGGACGTGCAGACGATCGACCACAGCGTCCGCCCTCCGCCGAGGTCGGCCGCGAACGATTCCTCGGCCAGGAAGGACGGGTTGCCCTCGGTCGTGTCCCAGACGGGGCAGTCGCGATCCGCCATGGCCTGCTTCAAGGGCGCAGGCGCGGCGTCGCGGGGAACGTCCCGCAAGCGGCCCGACAGGGCCGCCGGGCTCGCCCCGCCGATCAGCGCCGTGAGGGCGTCCTGGCGTTCGGCGCGGCCCTGCTGGTTGTCCATCTCGGCGGCCGCGGGCCCGAAGCCGGCTAGCGACAGCTCGACCGCGATCTGGTCGCCGCCTTCGCCTGAGACCGACGCGCTCAGCGTCTTGCCGCGCCGCAGGAACGGCAGAAGGCGGCGCGTCGCGCTTTCGGAGAGCCGCAGTTCGGTGGCGCCCGGATCGGCCGCGGGGCCGATGCTGAGATCCGATCCGGAGGCGAGCCGCACCGGCGGTCCGCCATCAATGGCGAGCGCCAGCCTCGGACGTGGCGGCGTGCGCGGCGCGCCCACGAAAGTCAGGCTTAGCCGGGGCGGCGCATCCTTTCCCGGCTCGCGGGAAACCGTCAGCCGCACGCTCTGCGCGCCGGAGGCCGGCGCCTCCGTGCCGGCGTGGCAAGCGGGCCCGCCCTTCGCATCGGAGCACGCGGCCGTCCAGGCCTCGAAGCTCGCCTCGGCCCCGAGGGCGGAGCCGGGCAGCACGATGCTGGCGAGCAGGAGCAGGGGCAATCGCATGGGTCATGGCGTCCGGCTGCAGAAAGGCGGGAATCCCCGATCGGTCGTGTGCGGGAAAGCCCAGTTCTGGTCACGAAGACGTTACCATGTCGCGAGGAGCGCGGTCCGAAAAGTCGCAACCGGCGGCCTCCCGCCACAGTTGAACCCCCGGGCGGACTGTGGCGCGGCGACGCGCCGGGAGCATCAGAGGAGAAGGAAAGATGAAGAGGGCCCTCACTTTGGCGTTCGCCGCCACCTTTGGATTCGCGAGCTTCGCGGAAGCGGCTCCGCGCACGCAGGGCGACGCTCCGCGGCCGGCGCAGTCGCTCGAGCAGGTTCGCGCCGACGCGCTGGCGCGACTGGCGGCCGG
>NZ_JBJKEX010000585.1:0-1054 GCF_045505405.1 Hansschlegelia beijingensis
CTCGGCGGTCAACGAGTTCGACGAGCTGTTCGAGGACATCTACGACTTCTCGGAGGCGCAGGGGCTCGAGATCGACACGCTCACCGTAGCCCAGCCCGCGCACGGTCTGGATCACGTCGGCGCCGAGCTTCTTGCGCAGACGCCCGACGAACACCTCGATCGTGTTGGAGTCGCGGTCGAAGTCCTGGTCGTAGAGATGCTCGACAAGCTCGGTGCGCGACACCACGCGGCCCTGATGGTGCATCAGATAGGCGAGCAGCCGGTATTCGTGCGAGGTCAGCTTGACGGCCCGGCCGTCGATCGTGACCCGGCCGGCGCGGGTGTCGAGGCGCACCGGCCCGCACAGCAGTTCGCTCGAGGCGTGACCGCTGGCGCGCCGCAGCAGGGCTCGCAGCCGGGCGAGGATCTCCTCCATGTGGAACGGCTTCGGCACATAGTCGTCGGCCCCGGCGTCGAAGCCCTGGACCTTGTCCGACCAGCGGTCGCGCGCCGTCAGGATCAGCACCGGCGTGGTCTTGCCGTCGCGCCGCCACTGCTCGAGCACGCTGATCCCGTCCATCTTGGGCAGGCCGATGTCGAGCACGATGGCGTCGTAGGGCTCCGTGTCGCCGAGGAAATGGCCTTCCTCGCCGTCGAACGCCCGGTCCACGGCGTAGCCGGCCTCCTCCAGCGCGGCGGTGATCTGGCGATTGAGGTCGGGATCGTCCTCGACGACGAGCAGGCGCATTGGACAGGCCTCGGCGGTTGAGCCGCTGGTTATAGCGCTCCGGAACGGGCGGCGGTGAGAGCAGCTTCGCGCATGGTTATCTCACCCCGAGCAGATGGCCGTCGGCGGCGTCGACCCTGACGCGGGCCACCTTGCCGTCGGCGTTGAGGAGCGTGAGTTCGTAGGCGAGGCTGCCGGCGTAGGTGCACAGCCGATAGTCGATCACCTCGCCCGACCATGCCTCGCGCGCCGAGCGCACCGCCTGCGACAGCGGAACGGCGCGCTTGGCGATGATCGCGCGGCGGCACCGACTGTCTTTCCGGCCGCGTCGCCGCCGCGGGCGTGAGC
>NZ_JBJKEX010000586.1:0-1054 GCF_045505405.1 Hansschlegelia beijingensis
CACCCATGGGGCGTCGAGGTCGACGACGATCAGATCGGCGGGAGCGCCGACACGCAGCGCGCCGGACAGGCCGAGCGCCGCGCCGGCGAGCAGAGCGACCGCGATCCGTGGCGCTAGGCTGTAGAGCGCCAGGGCGCGATCGACCTCGGCCGATCCCGCGCTGAGGCTCGACATGACGTCCTGGAGCGAGAGGGCCGCGGCGACCGCCGCCAGCACGCCCCACAGGAGCCAGGGCCCGAAACGCGCTCGCGGCATGCGTTCAGCCGACCGCAAGCGCTTCGAGGCCATCGGCGAGAAGCCGCGCGAAGCGCTGCGCGGCCGGCAGCGCCCCATAGGGGTTCACGGCCGGGAGCTCGACGAAGCGGCCGGAGGCGACCGGCGGCATGGCGCGCCAGAGCGGGCTCTCCCGCACGGCGGCGAGCGCCGAAGGCGGGCTCGGGCCGACATTGACCACGATCGCGTCCGTCATTCCCGCGAGGGCCTCGACCCCGACGGCGGGGAAGGCGCCGAACCGCGTCGGCGCGGTCCAGGCGATCGGGAGCCCCAGCCGCTCCGCCACGTCGCCGAACATGCTGTCGGCGCCGAACACCCGGAAGTGACGCGCATCCGCGAGGTTCATGATGAGCACAGGGCGGTCGGCCGATCGCGCAAGCCGCGTCCGGGCGGCGGCGAGCTCCGCCTCGGCCTGAGCGACCGCCCGTTCAGCCTCTGCGCGTCGCTCGATGCGGCGGCCGAGGTCACGCGTCGCCGCAATCGCCGCCTCGTAGGGACGACGCCCCGGCTCATAGATCGAATAGTTCGCGACCGGCGCGATCCGCGACAGGAGGCGGGCGCGGTTCTCGTACCAGGGCGAGATCAGGATGAGGTCGGGCCGCGTATCGAGGAGCTGCTCGTAGCTGATCGAACCTCGCAGGCCGAGGTCGGCGGTCGAGGTGGGCACGACGGGCTCCACCGCGGCGGTGCGGAACAGCACGAGTTCGGCCGCGGCGACGGGCGCGACCCCGAGGGCGAGCGTCGTCTCCAGCATCGCCCAGTCGATCGCGGCCAGCCGCGT
>NZ_JBJKEX010000587.1:0-1040 GCF_045505405.1 Hansschlegelia beijingensis
CGCCATCGATCCCACAGCATCGCGTTCAAGCGCCAGGTCGCGCAGGAGTTCATCTCCGGGGAGACCCTGCACGGCCTTGCGAAGCGGCATGACCTGTCGCGCAATCTGATCCGCTTGTGGGTACAGAAGTTCGAAGCCGGCGCGTTCGATGAGGACGCCGAGGCCGCGGACCGGATGCAGGAGTATGAGGCGCGGATCGCCGCGTTGGAGCGGCTTGTCGGCCGGCAGGCGCTGGAGCTCGAGTTTTTAAAAGGGGCTCTGCGAAGCGCACCGCGGCCGAGAAGCGCGCCCACATCCGTGATCACCGGCCCCACGGCCTCTCCGTCGCCGAGGGATGCCGGCTGATGGGGATCGCGCGGTCGACCTACTACGACGCGCCCCGCCGCGCGTTCGATGACACTGCCCTTGTGGAAGCAATGACGGCGATCTCCAATGCGTTCGAAGCCTATGGCTGGCGGCGCGTCCAGGCGGCCCTGCGTCAGCAGGGGTTGATCGTGAACCACAAGAAGGTTCGGCGGCTGATGCGTGAGCACGGTCTCCAGCCGAGGCGCCGGCGCCGCTACGTCACAACCACCGACAGCCGCCATGACGGTCCGATCTTCCCGAACCGCGCCAAGGACGTCGCTCTGACCGGGCCGAACCAGCTCTGGGTCGCGGACATCACCTACGTTCCGGTCGTCGGCCGGTTCGTCTATGTGGCGGTCGTACTCGACGCCTGGTCGCGGACCGTCGTTGGTTACGCCATCAGCCGTTCGATCGACGCCCGGCTGACGACAGCTGCGCTGGAGGTGGCGGTCGAGCGCCGGCGGCCGCACGCGGGCTGCATCCATCACTCAGACCGCGGCTCACAATACGCCAGCCAAGCCTACCGCGAAGTGCTGGTTGCTCATGGCCTGATCGGCTCGATGGGCCGACGCGGCAACCCTTACGACAACGCCAAAGCGGAGAGCTTCATGAAGACGCTCAAGGCGGAGGCAGTCTATCCGATGGCTTACGAGACCTTCACCGACGTCGCCGAGAGCCTTCCGACCTTCATCGAC
>NZ_JBJKEX010000588.1:0-1033 GCF_045505405.1 Hansschlegelia beijingensis
CCGCCTGCGCGCAGCCACAGGAAGGTGGAGTACGGCGCCTCGCGGAAGCGGGCCTCGAGCCGGCCGGAGGCGAGATCGACGGTCTCGGCGAGCAGCACGCGCCCGTCGAACAGCCGCGGGTTCTCGGCGACGCGCGCCGCCCAGTAGCGCTGCGCCTCGGCGCGCTCGCCCTCCCCTATCGCGAGCTCGCCCGGAAGAACCTTTCCCTCGAAGGCGGATACGTCGACGACTTCAACGCTCATGCGAAGGACGCCTCCCCGGCTGGTCGTCCGGCGGCGTGGCGGACCGTCCCCCGGACCGCCACGACAAGCGCGGCGACGAGCGCCACAGGCCCGAGCGACGCGCCGGCCAGCGCGAGCGGCATGATCACAATCGGCGCGATCCAGGCAAGCAGCAGCCAGCCGGAAGCCTGCGCCCGCGTCGCCGCCCACACGACGATCGCGCCCGCGAGCGCCGTCATGTCGTAGTTGAACGCATAAGGCAGCGCGAGCAGCGCGCCGGCGCTCAGCACGAGCGCGCGTCCCGCGGGATCGCTCATGCGCCGGAACGCGAAGACCGTGAGCGGCGCCGCCACGAGCGTCGTGGCCGCCTGCAGCGGCCATGCCGCCGCGGGGCCGGCGAGCGCCTTGGCGGCCTGATACACGGTCGGCATCATGGTCACGAAGCCGCCGACGCCCTGCGTAAGAATCTCGCCCTGCACGCCGGTGGTGACGCCGAGATAGAGCCGCCAGGGCTCGAGCCCGAAGGCGGCCACGCTGAGCGCGACCAGTGCGAGCGTGGTCCCGGCCGCCCAGAGGATCGTCCGCCAAGCGCCGATCGCCACCAGCGCGAAGGGCAGCAGAAGCCCCAGATGCGGCTTGATCGTCAGCAGCCCGATCAGCACGCCTGCGAGCCATGGCCGACGTGGCAGCGCCGCCAGCGCGCCCAGCGTGAGCGCGCCGGTCAGGTGGCCGTTCTGGCCGAAGGCGACGTCCACCACGCTCGCGGGCGAGATCGCGGCCAGCAGGCAGCACAGCCGGCGGCGTCCGGCCGG
>NZ_JBJKEX010000589.1:0-1032 GCF_045505405.1 Hansschlegelia beijingensis
CGATCGCTGTAGCTCCGCTCGAACGGCGTGCGTCGTCTTGGCGCTCCCGTGAAGAACTTGGCCCATAGCGCGTCCCTCTCTGACGGCAATAAAGATACGCCATCACACCGTGGGACTAAACACCTAGGCCTCGCCGGTCGGTAACGGCTTGCCAACGGCTTGCCTTTAAGACTCCGCGGGATCGACGCAGGACGCGTCGGGGTTCGGGAGCCAAGGCATGGCGAATGGCAGGGTGAGAGCGCTCGTCGCGTGGATCGCGCTTGGGCTCTCCGGCGTCGCCTGTTCTCCCGCTCTGGCGGCCAACGCCACGGTCTCCGCCGTGATGGCGCCGGAGGGCTACGCGCGCATCGCCTTCGCTTTCGACCGGCTGCCGGGCTACCAGACGCGCCTCGTCAGCAACATCCTGGTGGTCAGTTTCGACGAGGCCGTCGACCTCGATCCGGCGCCCATATCGCGGGCGCTCGGGGCAATCGTGAGCGTGGTGCGCCGCGACCCGGACGGCGCGGCCGTGAGGATGGCGCTCAGCGGAACGGCCAGAATCGACGCCAAGGAAGCCGGCGACACGCTGTTCGTCGACCTGCTGCCGTCGAGCTGGGCGGGCATGCCGCCGCCTCTGCCGAACGACGTCATCGCGGCGCTCGGCAAGGAGGCCCGCGAAGGCCGGGCGATCAAGGCGGAGGAGGAGCGGCGCCGGCTTCGGCCGCTCGCGCCGCTCACTGTGTCGGGCGCGACCCATCCGACGTTCCGCCGGCTGATCTTCTCGGTGCCCGATAGCGTGCCGGTCGCGTTCAAGCGTGTCGGCGCCCGCGTAGCGGTCACGATCTCGGCCGAGATGGCGTTCGACGTCGAGGCCGCGCGCGCGAAGCTTCCGCCGGAGGTTGAACTCGAGGCGTCGCGCGCTCGCGGGTCGCTCACCGTCTATGCGGCGGCGCCCGAAGGCCGTGATCTTCGCGGCTTCCGCGACGATGGCGGCTTCGTTCTCGACATCGACCGGTCCGACGCCGCCCCGGCGGGAGCGGACGACGAGACTCG
>NZ_JBJKEX010000590.1:0-1028 GCF_045505405.1 Hansschlegelia beijingensis
GATCTGCGGCATGGCGGTCGCCGTCGTCGCCGAGGACGCCCCGCGCCTCATGCGCGACGGCGACCGCCATGCCGCAGATCGCCAGAGACGCGATCAACGCTGCTGCGATGGGCCGGAACATGGTGGCGATTTCTTGGGCCTCCGCCCTGAACCCGCGATGAATAAGCGGCGCGCCGCGTCGCCCGGACAGGTAAGCGACCGCCGCCGGCTGACCAGTGCGGATCAGCCCGCCGGCGGGATGCGGGCGCGCTCGACCCGGTCGAGCCGCTCGCGCAGATCGATGATCACGTCGCGCGCGCCATAGATCGATCCGAGCGCCTGCTTCAGATCGTCGATCTGGCGCTGAACGCTCTGCAGCGCCGCATCCTGCGACCGCCACCGCTCCTGATGCTCGCCGCGCGGCACGACCGCGGCCTGCGCCTCTCTGGCCTGGATCTCCAAAGCTTTGAGCATGGTCTCGACGCGGAGGAAGCGGGCGTCCATGTCCTGCCGGTTGACCAGCCGGTTGTTCTCATAGGTCGCCTTGAAATCGCCGAAGCTGGCCATCGGCGTCGCCTCGGCGGCGTCGCGCTCCAGCCGGCGGATGGCGTCGTCGACCGGCGTCTTGGCGAGCTGGCCGCCGGCGATCACGATCGCGAGCACGACCCCCATGGCTGAGACGATCGTCGCCCACGGGGTGCGGGAGCGCTCGTCGAGCTTCGCCGCGAGCCCCGACAGCTGCGCCGAAACGTCGCCGATCCGCCCCGTGAACAGCTGGTTGAGGTCCTGCACCCCACGCTCGAGGCCGTAGACCCGCTGCTCCAGCGCCGCGAGCTTGGCGTCGCCGCGGACATAGGGCGCCGCGCCCCGCGGCTGTACGGTCGCGCTCATGGTCGGCCGAGCGGCCGCGTGGTGGTCTCGCGGCCGTACCAGGCGTAAGCGGCGCCGAGGAGCGAGACGAGGCTCGACACGGCGGTCACGGCGTCGTCCTCCCTCCTCGAGCGCGGCGAGGATCGTCTCCAGCACGCCTTCGATGTTGCGGTCGACGT
>NZ_JBJKEX010000591.1:0-1025 GCF_045505405.1 Hansschlegelia beijingensis
GCTCAGCCCGGCGTCGGCGCCTCCTTGGGCAACAGGCCGGTGTCCTTCAGGTCGCTCCACAGCGCGGCCGGGATGGGCTCGCGCATCAGCCGGGCGTTCTCGCGCACCTTCGCGGCGCGCTTGGCGCCAGGAATGACCGCCGCCACCGCCGGATGCGCGGCGCAGAACTGCAGCGCCGCCGCCCGGATGTCGACGCCGTGCAGTTCGCAGAACTCAGCGATCCGGTCTCGCCGCGCGATCATCTCGGGCGGCGCCTCGGCGTATTCGAAGGTCTTGCCGCCAGCCAGCAGGCCGGAATTGTACGGCCCGCCCACGACGACATGGACCCCGCGCTCGAGACACATCGGGAACAGCCGCCCGAGCGCCGGCTGGTTGAGCAGGCTGTAGCGGCCGGCGAGCAGGAAGACGTCCGGATCGGACTGCTGGAGCGCCAGCTCGCAGGGCTCCACCCGGTTCACCCCGAGCCCCCAGCCCTTGATCACGCCCTGGTCGCGCAGCGCCATCAGCGCGCGCGCCGCGCCCGTCATGGCCTGCGCGAACACCTCTTCCCACGCCGCGCCGTGATGGTCTTCCGCGACGTCGTGGATATAGGCGACGTCGATCCGGGCGAGGCCGAGGCGCTGGCAGCTGTCCTCGATCGAGCGCATCGTCGCGTCATAGGAGTAGTCGTGCTCCACCCGGAACGGGAGGCCCTGCACGAAGGGCGGGTTCTCGGCCCCTCTCGGATCCGGCAGCAGCAGCCGGCCCACCTTGGTGGACAGGGTGTACTCGTCGCGCGGCCGGGTGCGGAGCATGTTCCCGAAGCGATGCTCGGAGAGGCCGCTGCCGTAATGCGGCGCGGTGTCGAAATAGCGCACGCCCGTGTCCCAGGCGGCCGCGAGCGCCTCCTCGGCTGTGGCGTCGTCCACCACGTCGAACATGTTGCCGAGCGGCGCGCCGCCGAAGCCGAGCGGGCCGGGGGGCGCGAAGCGGGAATCGGTCATGGGCGTTCTCCCTGGAGCGAGGCGCCCTCAGCCCGGCGCGGC
>NZ_JBJKEX010000592.1:0-1013 GCF_045505405.1 Hansschlegelia beijingensis
GGCTGCGGAAGGCGCCGTAGCCGTCGAGGGTGCGCGTCGGCGGCAATGCGGGCCGCCGTGCGGAGGACGACGTCGCCGACGCAGCTTCGGGGGCGAGCGCGGCGGGACTGGAGCCTGCGAGGTCGACGATCCGCCGGAGCATGTCCACGAAGGCGCCCGAGAGCGGCAGGTTCGACCAGCGCGTGTCGGAAGTGACGTGGAAGAGAACGCTCAGGCCCTTGTCCTGACGCGCTCCCGTCACCAGCGGCGTGCCGTCGCCGAGCGTCGCCCACACGCGCCCCGGAAGCTCCGCGTCGGGTTCGGCCAACACCTGGCGGCTGACGGTCACGTCATTCGGCGCGACAAGCGGCGCGAAGGGGCCGTTCGGCGAAAAGCTCGCGAGCGGCTGCGGCGTCTCCCAGGCGAGCGCCCCGCCCAGCACCCGTCCTCCCTGCCGCAGGCGAACGGGAGAAAGTTCGTCGTCCGGCGCGCCCGCGAGACGCGGTCCGGCGAAGCGGATCAGCACCCCGCCATTGCGCAGCCAACCCGCAAGCGCTTCGTGGGCCTCCCGCGTCAGAGCGCCGACATCCGCGAGGATGATCACCGGGAGCTTCTCGGAGACGAACCTCTCGACCGCCTGGCTGGCGCCCTGGCCGCTTGCTTCACGCACGTCCGCGAACGGCTTGAGCGCGCGCGAGACATAGTAGGTCGGCGACAGCAGCGGCTGGGCCACGTCGGCGGTCGCTCCGGTGACGAGTCCCACAGCGCGCCGTTTAGACCGTTGATCGAGGAGCTGGACGGCCCCTGCGGACCGCGCGCCGACGATCTCCAGCCGCGCGACGTCGTTGCGGAGTTCTATGGGGAGGTCGAAGGTCGCGGTAGTTTCACGGGCGCCGATTGCGAATGCGCCCTCGGCCTCGGCGAGCGGCCGGCCGCGGAGGTCGGAGGCGCGGACGCGGAACGGCTCCGATCCGGCCGCCTCGGCCCGCAGGGCCTTCACGGTCAGCGCGGCCGGCGTGTTCTCGGCGGCCGTC
>NZ_JBJKEX010000593.1:0-1012 GCF_045505405.1 Hansschlegelia beijingensis
CTGGCGCGGCCGGCTGTTGGGTCCAGTGCCGGCTCCGCAGAGCTCCGCCGTCCCTGGCCCTGGTGTGTCTACGACGTTTTTTGGCTGCTGTCCTTCGGATTGTACGTGCCCGCCCCAACCCGGCTAGCCCCTCCTTCGTCGGGGCCTGCGTCCCGAAAATTCTTCAGCCAGGGATCAACGCTCCGCGCCGATCCCGCAAGATTTTTCGGCCCTTGCCCTGCGGGTAGACGGGCCGGTTCGGGCACAGCTCCGCAAGCTTCGCCAGCAGCCAAAAACAACGGGGGAAAGGGAAGCTGGCCGGTCACCTGATCGCCCCACACCCCCCACGTCTCTGCAAGGACAAAAACCATGACCGCAGTAAGCAAAAAGACCGTGACCCTCGCGGACACGGAGGAAACCATCGACGGCGTAACCGTGCTGGGTGATTACCACATGAACGGCGGCTACGACTGGATGGAGTTGATCGAAGAACACGGCTGGGCCGTGCTCTCCAGCTGGGGCTGTGACGGCTGGGACCTGGGCCAATGGCCCTACGTCATGGTCGCCGTTACCCGCACCGCTGACAGCATCGGCAACCTGTTCGGCATCGCCACCTACTGCGAGGGTGACGTGACGTGCACCTACTACCGGACGAAAGCCCGCCTGTGGGACGCGATCACGGAGCAAGCATTCTTCCACTGGAAGAACGGGCAGGCCCAAGGCCCGGCAGACCTGCCGGAAGCCGCCGCCGAACTTGCCAGCCGGTACCGGATGCCCTACATCGTGCGGGATGCCGCCTAACAAGCACTTACAACCGCTGTACTGCCCGGCCGGAGCCGGGCAGTACAGCACCCCAAACGACTTCAAAGGAGCTAGCACATGAGCAACGACACCAAAGCCCCCAAGGGCATCACCGCCCTGATCTACCGCGACGCCCTGGGCACGGACTTCTCGAACCGGGGAATCTCCGCCCGCGTCATGGAAGTAACCGTCATTGGCGAGGGCATCGACCCGGTATTCGAGGCCACCGAGG
>NZ_JBJKEX010000594.1:0-1007 GCF_045505405.1 Hansschlegelia beijingensis
TGTTTAGTCCCAGCGTGTCATGGCTTGGCTGACGAATGAAGAGCTCCGGCTTTTCGACGCTGAGGGCTTTGAGAGCCTCGAGTGGTGTTTTGAAGCGTAGCGCCTTGAGCTGCTTGGCGTAGTTGTAAGCGAGCAGCCAGTCTCGGACGTGGCGTCGCAGATCATCGATCGAGGCGTAGTGGAAGGCGCGGACGGTCGCCTCCTTGACCGTCCGGACCATCCGCTCGGCCTGGCCATTGGTCCACGGATGATAAGGCTTGGTGAGCCTGTGCTCGACGCCGCGCTCCGCGCAGACCCTTCCGAAGACATGAGCGACGGAGCCGCCCTCGGCTCGTCTGTCGTGTTGGACGAACTGCACGCCGTTGTCGGTCAGCACGGTGTGGATCCTGTAGGGAACGGCCATGAGCAGAGCCTTGAGGAAGCCCGCCGCCACGAGCTTCGTCGCCTTCCGGTAGATCCTGGCGAAGACCAGCTTCGAGGTGCGGTCGACCGCCACGAACAGATAGGCCTTACCGCCCTCGTAGCGCAGCTCGGCGATGTCGATGTGGAAGTAGCCGATCTCGTAGGCCTTGAACCGCTTGGGCTTCTCACGGTCGGCCTTCGGCAGGCGCGAGATTCCATGACGCTGCAGACAACGATGCAGCGACGAGCGCGTCAGATGAGGGATCACGTCCTTCAGCGCCACGAAGACATCGTCCAGCGGCAGGCGCGCCTGCACCCGCAGAGCGACGATCGCGGCCTCCTCGATGGCCGAGAGGGTGGAGCTTCGCCGCTCCTTCGGCCCCATCGGCTCGTCGTCGACGGTGCGGCGGGATCGCCACTTCCTCACGGTCTTCTCGTTGATCCCGAACCGCCTTGCGAGCTCCGCGGACGAAGCTTGCGATCGCTGTAGCTCCGCTCGAACGGCGTGCGTCGTCTTGGCGCTCCCGTGAAGAACTTGGCCCATAGCGCGTCCCTCTCTGACGGCAATAAAGATACGCCATCACACCGTGGGACTAAACACCTAG
>NZ_JBJKEX010000059.1:0-13350 GCF_045505405.1 Hansschlegelia beijingensis
GCTGTTTCCGGCCGCGCATCCGGGGCCGGCGGCGCGTCGCCGGAAACAGCGACCAGCCGGCTGCGCTGGCCGTTGCGCGTGACGGTCGCGATGATCTCGGCCCCATTTCCGAGCTCTTCCTCGCCGTCGTCGGTCGTGGACCAGACGGTCACCTCCGCGGCGGCGGCTTGGCCGAGCGGGCGGGCGATCACGAAGGCGTCGAGCGGCGCGGGTCGCTGCGGCCCCGGGAAGAATGGCAGGCGGGCCATGACATGGGGGCCGTCGCCCCCAAGCCCCTCCCACCAGGCGGCCGCAGGCGCGGGATCGATCCGCACGAGCCCAAGGTCGCCCGTGGAGCCGCGAACGGCCTCCACCACCCGGCCGGCGGTGCCATGACCCTCCAGAGGCACGTCGAAGCCGACGTGGAAGCGCGCGAGATCATGCATCTCGAGCGCCCGCGCCCCCTGTTCGACATGCAGGGTGAAGGGCGCCTGCACATGCGTGAAGGTCGCGATGATGGTGCGCCAGAGATGTTCGGCGGTGGCCAGCGGAAGCCGGCCCTGATGCCGCGCCGCAAGGCGACGCATCATGTCGGCCTCGCGCGCCGGTCGAAACGCCGAGCCGGTCTCGGAGGTGCGTTTGATCTCGACCAGACGATCGATCACCGCGCCGCGCTCCATCAGGAGCAGGTGCATGGCTTCGTCGATCCGGTCGATCTCACGCCGGATTTCGGCGAGCGGATCTGAGAACGCGTCGTTCATGAGATGTCGGCCGTCGGTGCAGCCGAGACGGTCGTGGCCGCCCGGCTTCGGGGGGCACTTCATAGACGAAGCCGGGCGGTGAGGCCAACAGCGGCGGCCGCGGTTAGCGCGGCTTGCCGCCGTGATCCGGGGCGTGGGCGTCGGCGGTCGGCTCGCCCTTGTCGCCCTTGCCGTGCAGCGCGGCAATCCGCGCCTCGATCAGGTGGGCGTGGTCGCTCAGCCAGTCCGAAAGCGCGAGGAAGACGCCGGAACCGACAAAGACCACATGGATGCCGGCCATCCACCACAGATCCCGGTCCGTCGCCGAATCGAGGTCCATGAACGCCTTGAGCAGCTGAATGGCCGAGATCGCGACGATCGAGGCGATCAGCTTCAGCTTCAGGCCGGAGAAGTCGATCTTCCCCATCCACTCCGGCCGCTCGGATTGGTCGTGAAGGTCCATCCGGGACACGAAGTTCTCATAGCCGGAGAAGATCACCAGCAGCACGAGATTGGCGGTCAGCGAGAGATCGATCAGCGACAGGACGCCGAGGATGACCTCGCTCTCCGTCGCGGAGAACACGCCTTCCGCGAAATGCAGCAACTCCTGCCCGAACTTGATGAGCAGGATGACCAGGCCGCCCACCAGCCCGATGTAGAACGGCGCCATCAGCCACCGGCTGGCGAACAGGCCCCGTTCGATAAGTCTTTCGATCATCTCGCTTCCCTCGTGAGAGGCGCGCGGCATCGCATGTCCCTCGCGCGCGGGCAAGCGGGCCGGCCTTCCGCTGGTCGGCCGAGGCTCAGGGCGCCACTCCGACGAGCCGCCTGCGCCTGCGCCCGAGCAGCATCAGAAGGATTCCCAGAACGCCCAGCACGGCGAAGGTCGGCTGGGCGGCGACGGCGTCGAAGACCCAGACGGCGCGCAGCGTCTCGTCGAAGAACTGGCGGGTCTTCTCGATCCCGGACGGGAAGGCGGCGCTCCAGGTCGCCTGCAGCGGCGTGAAGCTGATCGCGCCGGCCGCGATCGAACGGGCGCCGTCGATCACCAGCGCGACGAAGGCGCCGGCGAGGATGAGGAAGCCGAGCAGACGGAGAAGGAAGCGGATCATGAACGGCCTTCCGTGGTTGAGGCTGCGCCGGCGTCGCCGCCGACCCGGCCGAAGATGGATTTTTAGCGGGCCGCCGGCAATCCGGACCTGGACGAAGCGCGCCGCCATCCTCGCGCCGCTTGTCAGGCGGACGCCGCCTTGCTAACTCCCGCCCCACGGAGGGGTGGCCGAGTGGTTGAAGGCGCACGCCTGGAAAGTGTGTATACGGGCAACCGTATCGGGGGTTCGAATCCCCCTCCCTCCGCCAGCCTGCGACCGCGGACGTTTCCCCACGCCGCTTGGGCTCGCCAGAGATCCGCGAGAGGCGCACTGCTCCAGCGCGAGAGCTGTTTACGGTCCGCGCCGAGCACCCGCCGGTTTGGCTCTCTGATGGTGGGCATTCTCCCGATCGGTGTGCTTTGCACGCGGACGTACGGAGTTAAAAAGTCGCTGCTTCTTTAGGACAAGGCGGCTGGCGCATTGCGGTGGTTCGAGCCCGCGAATCCGGGCCCGCGCGACGCCAAGATCCAGCGCGTCGGCTTCTGACCCAACGGATCCTGAGCAACGTCTGGCTTCAAGAAGATCCCGGCCGACTGAAGGCGCGGAAGACTAGTCTCTAAGTTCTCCGGCGCGAGCTTTGGTCGAAACCCAGCCTCCGTCGACCTTGATCTCGGCGCCGGTGATGTAGCTCGACTCGTCGAGGGCGAGGAACACGGCGGCGTTGGCGACGTCCTCGGCTGTGCCCCACCGACCGACGGGGGTCTCCTTGCCCCAGTCATGCTCCTCGTCGGTCGCGTGCTCGGCGTTCATCGGCGAATTGATCGAGCCGGGCGCAAGCGCGTTGACCGTGATGCCCATGCGTCCGAGGTCGATCGCCATCGCGCGGGTCATGCCGAGCAGCCCCGCCTTCGCCGCCACATAGGCGACGCGGTCCGGTCGCCCGACGAAGCTCGCGATCGACGCGGTGTTGATGATGCGTCCGAAGCCGGCCGTCTGCATGAACGGGACCACCGCGCGGGAGCACAGGAACGGACCGGTGAGATTGGTCGAGATCATGACGTCCCAGTCGGCGTCGGTGTGTTCGAGGAAGGGCTTCACCACCCGGACGCCGACATTGTTCGCCAGGATGTCGATGCGACCGAACTTACCAAAAACCTGTTCGGCCATGGCGTCGGCGGATTTCGAACTGGTGACGTCGACATGAACGAAAAGGCCGCCGATCTCCTCGGCCACGGCGCTTCCCTTGGACGCGTCGCGGTCGGCCACGACGACGCGCGCGCCCTCCGCCGCGAAGGCGACGCTCATCGCCCTGCCGATGCCGCTCGCGCCGCCGGTGACCACAGCGACCTTGCCTTCAAGCCTCATGACGACCCTCCTGCCTTCTTCTTGTTTTGTGAGCCGCCTCGCTCGAGGGGCGGTCGGCGTCAGTCCCGAAGTCCGGCCTCCTCCGCGATGTCTTCAGCCGCCTGCTGGAGAAGGGGCAGGTGGCCGAGCGCGGCGTCGGCGGACATGCGGAACACGGGGGCATGGATCGACACGGTCGCGACCACCGCGCCCGTCTTGCCGAAGATCGGCGTCGAGACGCCGATAAGCCCAAGGTGGTATTCCTCCCGATTGATCGAGTAGCCGCACGCGCGGATCGCCGCGCATTCGGCCTCGATCGCCTCGGGCTCGGTGATCGTGTTCGCGGTGAACTTCTCGAGCCGCAGCCCCTCGAGCATCTTGCGACGCTGGCGCGGGGTGAGCTGGGCGATGAACAGCTTGCCGGACGCCGTGGCGTGGACGGGCACGCGCGAGCCGGCCGAGAGCTGCATGCGCAGCGGCCAGTCGCATTCCACGCGCTCGAGATAGAGCACCTCGTCGTCGTGGAGGATCGAGAGGTTGCAGGACTCCCCGATCTGGTCGACGAGGCGGCGCATGATGGCGCGAACCTGCGGCTGCCGCATGCGCGCCGACAGCGCCTCGACGCCGAGCCGCACCCCGGTCGGGCCGACCGTATAGCCTCTGCCTGCGAGGTCGCGCTGAACGGCGCCGACCTCCTCAAGCTGGTTCAGCAGCCTGTGGACCGAGGGTTTCGGCATGTCGAGCTGCTCCGCGAGCTCCGTGAGCTGGGGCGGCGTCGGCGCCGAGAACAGCGCGTGCATGAGGCGGAAGGCTTTCTGGATCGCGGTGCCGCCGCGTTCCCCGTCCGCATCGCTCGTCATGTCCCGACGCTCCTCGAGATCCGTGAAAGGCGCCGCATGCCCTTCCATAGCCGCGTGCGATATCACGACGCGGCGCCGGCGGACCACACCGCGGCGGCGGGCCTCCGGGGCGCACCTCCATCCCGCCAGCCGCTGGCGGTCGCGACCTCACAGGCTTGGAGGACCGCCTCGTCGATGACCGGGGCTTCACCCGACAGGACGATGTCGGCGCCCTCGACAGCGAGCGCCGGACTGAGGACGCGGGTCCGGGTCTTGAGGAAGCCGTTCATCTCGCCGGCCGAGCGGGCGCCGCCGAGCGCGCAGCAGGCCTCCATCCAGCAGCCGAGGTCTGAGGCGACCCCGTTGCCAAGCACGGGCTTCATGCCGCGGTCGACGATCATCCGCAGCCCGGTCTCGAGCTTGTCGAGGTCGCCGAGCTTCATGAGCTTCAGTTTTATGTAGTCGGCGCAGCCGAGTTCGGCGGCGCGGTCGATGTCCTCCAGACCGTAGATCGACTCGTCGAGCATCATGGGCGCCGCCGACGCGCGCTTGGCGGCCGCCGCGGCGGCCCAGTCGCCGGCGGCGCACGGCTGCTCGACGAGTTCCACGCCGGTCGGGTCAAGCCGGCTGAGGAACGCGACCGCCTGATCGACCGAATAACCCTGATTGGCGTCGATCCGCAGGCTGGCGCGGCCGGCGGCGATCGACCTCACCGCGGAGACCTGAGCGAGATCCTTCGGGACGTCCCAGCCAACCTTGACCTTGAGGGTGCGGTAGCCGCGCCCGATCAGCGCCTCGACCTCGGCCTCGAGCGCCGCAGCGTCCTCGGCCTTCCCGTTGACCGTCCCGAGCAGCTCCACCCGGCCGGACCGGTCCAGGATCGGGTTTCGTCCGAGCCAGTCCAGCGCCGTGAGCAGAGCGGTCGCCGCGAAGGGCGAGCGTGGCAGCGCCGCCCTGCCGAAGTCGCGCGCCGCTCCGACGGTGCGGACGGTCTCGACAGCCTCACGCGCCAGCGCCCACCCGCCTTCGACGGTCTCGTCGGTATAGCCGGGCAGGATCGTCGCCTCGCCCCAGCCGTAGACCCCATCGGCGTCACGCACTCCGAGAAGGATGACGTCGAACCAGTGCAGGTCGCCGAAAACCAGGCGGTAAGGCGTGGTGAGCGGAAGACGCAGCAGATGCGCTCGCAATTCGATCGGGCTGACGGCGTCGGTCACAACTCACCTTTTTCGGTACGAAAGGTTTCATTTTTTTGTAGATGCGCCCTTTCTGCTGTGTCAAGCTCTCTCGGTCGGCAGGCTCCTCAAGCGGGTGGCCGACACTGAAACACGACCGGGAAAGCGCCGATTCAAGGCGCTGAAATCCTGGCTTGAACTTGGGAGAACGTCATGCCGGGCCGTCTTCTGGCGCTCGCCGCATCGGTTGCGGCTGCGTGGTTCCTTGCCCCCTCTCCGTCGTTCGCCGACGCATATCCGTCCCGACCGATCACCTTCATCGTCCCCTGGGGGCCGGGCGGCGGCGCCGATCAGGTCGCCCGCATGGCGAGCAAGCTGATGGAGCCCGAGCTCAAGGTCTCGGTGCCGGTCGTCAACATGCCGGGCGCGACCGGGCAGACGGGCCACCAGAAGCTGCTGACCTCGCCGTCGGACGGCTACACGCTCGAGATCATGACCGCGGATACGTTCGCGACGCTGGCGCAGCCGAATTCGCGCTTCAAGATCGAGCAGTTCATCCCCGTCGCTGTGCTGATCCAGCAGCGTTCGGGCCTGTTCGTGAACGCGACCGGCCCGATCAAGTCGTTCGAAGACATCACCAAGGGCGACAAGGAGCTGAGGGTCGCGATCACCGGCTACAACAGCCCGGACGATCTCAGCATCAAGCTGCTCGGCAAGCAGGGCGCCAGGCTGCAGGGCATCCCCTTCGCCGAACCCGGCCTGCGTTACGCCTCGGTCATCGGCGGGCAGAGCGACATCGTCTACGAGCAGGCCGGCGACGTCCGCAGCTTTCTCGACGGAAAGCAGATCAAGCCAATCCTGTTCTTCAGCGACAAGCCGGCCGCGGGCTTCGAGGACACGCCGTATTCCGGCAAGCTCGGCATCGACGTGAAGCTGTCGCAGTTCCGTATGGTCGTGGTCCGCGCCGACACAGACCCCGCGATCGTCAAGAAGCTCTCCGAGGTGCTGAGCAAGGTGGCGCAGAGCGCCGAATACAAGGCCTATCTCGCCCAGCAATACGCCCAGCCGGACAGCTATGTCGCATTCGACGAGGCTCTGCCCTTTATCAAGGGGTGGCTCTCCGAGTTCACTGCGCTGATGCCGAAGCAGCAAGCCGCCCAGTAAGCCCGCTCTGAAGACTGGCGAAGGACCGGCCTATGCCCATGGCGACGAGGCTCCGGCAGCTTGCGGCCTACGTGATCATCCTGATCGTAGGGGTCTCGCTCTATGCGGTCGCGGACCGCATCGCCTACACGAAGTTTCCGGGCCAGATCGGCCCGGACCAATGGCCGAAGCTGATCATCATCGTGATGATCAGCGTCTGCCTGTTCGAGATCGGGCGGAAGCTTCTGGCGAGCCCCGCCGTCGAGCAGCCCGCCTCCGAGGTCGAGGGGTGGGAGGAGGAAGACGAGGCCGGGCCGCCGCGCACCGTGTTCGCCGCGATCGCGATCACGGTCGTCTACCTCCTCACGCTCGGCATCGTCGGCTTCGTCATCGGCACGCTGTTCTACGTCGCCGGCCTGATGTGGCTCGGCGGCACGCGGCGGCCGGGGACAGTCGCGGTCCTCTCCTTAGGCATCACCGCCTTCTTCGCGTTCTTTTTCATGAAGCTGATCTATGTCGCGTTGCCGACGGGAATCTCGCCGTTCTCGTGGGTGTCCTTCGCGGTGATGAAGCTGCTCGGCGTCTGAGCGAGGGAGCCTAAGCTATGGATACCTTGACCCTGCTCGGCCGCGGCTTCGCGGAACTCTTCCAGAGCCAGGAACTAATCGCGCTCTTCATCGGCCTGATGTTCGGGATGCTGGTCTCGATCCTGCCGGGGCTGGGCCTCGTGATGGGCGTCGTGTTGGCGCTGCCCTTCACCTATTCGATGGAGCTCGGCCCTGCGATCATCCTGCTGACTGCCATCTACATGTCCGGCACCTATGCCGGCTGCTTCACCGCGATCCTCTACCGTATTCCCGGCGAGCCGATGGACGTGCCGCTGCTCTGGGACGGCTGGGGCATGACCAAGCGCGGCGAAGCCGCCAAGGCGCTCGGCTGGGCGCTGGTCGCGGCGCTGACCGGCGGCCTGGTTTCGACCATCGTGATGATCGGCCTCGCCGCGCCGCTGAAGAACCTGGCGCTCAGCTTCGGCGCGCCGGAATACTTCGCCGCCGTATTCTTCGGTCTGACGACAGTCGTCGCGCTCGCCGGCAATTCGCTGCCGAACGCCCTCATCAGCCTGTGCCTCGGCCTGCTGGTGTCGACCGTCGGCATCGACGCCACCTATGGCTCGGAGCGCTTCACCTTCGGCTTCACCGAGCTGATGAACGGCGTTCCCTACGTGATGGTGCTCGTCGGCATGTACGGCTATGGCGAGATCCTCTCCAAGCTCAGCCACAGCTCATCGCTGAAGGCGATCCCGAAGCAGGACAGCTTCACCACCAAATTTCCGACCCGGGCCGAGCTCTGGAACCTGCGCGCCACCTTCGTTCGCAGCACCGGCCTCGGCACGCTGCTTGGCCTGATCCCGGGCGCCGGCGCGACCATCTCGTCCTTCGTCGCCTACGGCGTCGAGAAGCAGTACGGCAAACGCGGCGACAAGCTCGGCACCGGCATCCCGGAGGGCATCGTCGCGCCGCAGATCGCATCGACCGCCTCGGTCGCCGGCCACATGGTGCCGCTGATGACGCTCGGCCTGCCGGGCAGCGGCGCCACCGCGGTGATCCTCGCCGCGTTCCTGTTGAAGGGCGTGCAGCCTGGCCCGTTCCTGTTCCAGAGCGAGGCGACCACGCTCGTCGTCTACACGATCATGGCGTCGATGTTCGTCTCTGTGATCGGCATGTGCCTGCTCGGCTTCCTCTGGATCCCGCTGGTCGTGCGCGCCCTGCTGATCCCGACCGGCGTGCTCGCGGCGATCATCGTGATGCTGACCCTCATCGGCGCCTTCGCGGATCGCAACAGCCTTTCGGACGTCTGGATCGTCGTCGTCTTCGGGGTGCTCGCCTGGGTGCTGGACCGCTACAAGATCCCGATCGCCCCCATGGTGCTCGGCGCCGTGCTCGGGCCGATGGCCGAGGACTCCTTTACGCGCAGCATGATTACCTTCCACGGTGACTGGACGATCTTCTTCAAGCAGCCGCTGAGCGGCTCGTTGATGGCGCTCGCTTTGCTGTCGCTGGCCTTCCCGATGATGCGCAATCTGTTCGGGCGTTTCTCGCGCGCCAAGGCGAAGCCGCTCAACGCGACCTGACACTGCCACGGATCATCACCTGAAGTCTTGTTCCGGGGCCGGTTGGCGGCGCTGGCTCCGCATACGCGCGACGGTCGTTTGCGAGCCTTATTTTCCGAAAAATGGAACTTGAAGTTCCGTTTTATGCCGATACTATGGCTGCAAGCTGCGGGCTGCGATCCACGTGCAATGGGAGGGAGCGTCATGAGAGTGCTCGACGCCGACGTTCACGAGAGCTTCGGGAGCATCAAGGATCTGGTGCCCTACCTGCCCGAGCCCTATCGCGGCTGGATCGCGAGCGGCGCGTGGCGGGGCTTCAGCCAGCCCTTCGCTTACACCTCGCCGGGGCTCGGCAACCGGGCCGACGTGCGCAGCAAGGACGGCTCCGCCTCGGTCTCGGACTACGGCCAGATGCGCGACCAGCTGCTCGACCCCTATGACCTCAGCCACGCCGTCCTGACCGGCTATTTCTATCCGACCGGCCTCAAGCTGCAGTATGGCCTCGCGACCGCGCTCGCCGCCGCTTACAACGACTACGTCGCGGAGCATTGGCTCGCGAAGGACAAGCGCTTCATCGGGTCGGTCCAGATCAACGCGCGCGACCCGGAGGCCGCTGGCCGAGAGATCGACCGCATGGCGGCCTGTCCGCAGGTCCGCCAGGTGCTGCTGCCGGTCGTCGACGACATCGCCTACGGCCATCCCCAATACCGACCGATCTTCGAGGCGGCGAACCGCAACCACCTGATGGTCGCGTTCCATCACACGACGTTCGCGCAGGGGCCCTACGGCATGGGCCTGCACTACATGGAGCGGCATGCTCTGCTGCCGCTCGCGATGATGCCGCAGATCATCAGCCTCATCTGCAACGGCGTATTCGACGCCTATCCGAACCTGCGCTTCATGGTGCTCGAGGGCGGCTTCAGCTGGCTGCCGCATGTCATGTGGAGGCTCGACCGCGAATACCGGCAGGGCCGGATCGAAGTGCCGTGGATCAAGAAGCTGCCGAGCCAGCATTGCCGCGAGCGGCTGCGGCTCTCGACCCAGCCGACCGAGGACATCACCGGCGACCAGTGGATGAAGCTGATCGACCTGATGGGCACCGACGACGTGCTGGTGTTCTCGACCGACTATCCGCATTTCGACTTCGACGATCCGAACGCCGCGATCCCGCGCGCGCTCCCCGAGACGACGCGCGAAAAGATCCTCTGGAGGAACGGCGCGGAGTTCTATGGCGTCAGCGACGCGCCGAAGTCCGAGCGGCCCCTCGAAGCGGCGGCGGAGTAGCGGCGTGGCGCGTCATTCGGTCTGCAAGGTCGACGAGGTCGCCATCGGCGCTCTCACCGAGGTCAAGATCGGCCGCTCGCCCATTGTGTTGTCCCGGCTGCCGTCAGGAGAGATCCGCGCGGTCGGCGGGCGCTGCCCGCATCAGGGCGCGGCGCTGCGCCATGGCTGCGTTTCAGGCACCACCGGTTCGGACAGGCCGAACGAGCTGACCTATGGCTGCGAGGGGGAGATCCTGCGCTGCCCCTGGCACGGCTTCGAGTTCTCGCTTCGCGATGGCCTGCCGACTACGCCTGACTCCGAGGGCCTTGCCCTGCGGCTGCGGCTCTACGAGGTCGAGGTGGACGGCGATCAGGTCGTCGTCGTCACATGATCGCGGTCCGCGTCGAGGATCGGGCAGGGGCGTGCGCCTCCTTCGCCGCACGCCCCGGCGAGCGCCTGCTGCATGCCGGCCTCTCGGCCGGCCTCGGACTGCCTTACGAGTGCGCGACCGGAACGTGCGGCGGGTGCAAGGCGACGGTGACCGAGGGCGAGGTCCGGAGCCTCTGGAGCGCCGCGCCAGGCCGCAGGGTCTGCCGTCGTCCCGGCGAGATCCTGATGTGCCAGAGCGCGGTGGCGAGCGAGACGCTCGCGCTCAAGCTGCCCACGGCGTTTCGCGAAGCGGGCGAGCCGGCGAGCGGCGTCCGCGTCGGCCGAATTTCCGGGTTCCGCCATCTCACCCGCGAGATCGGAACGTTCTCGGTCGAACTCGACGCGCCGCTCCGGCACGTGCCGGGGCAGTTCGCGCTGATTTCGGCGCCGGGCGTCGAGGGGCCGCGCGCCTATTCCATGACCAGCGCCCCCTCATCAAATCCGCGCCTCGATTTTCTGGCGCGGTTGAGCGAGCCCGGCGGCCTGACGCCGCTGCTGTTCTCCAGCGCTCTCGACGGATGCGAGGTGAACGTCTTCGGTCCGCTCGGCCGCGCGACGCTTCGGCCCGATGACGATCGCCCGTTCCTCGCCATCGCCGGCGGATCGGGGATCGCGGGCATGCTGTCGATCGTCGAGGCCGCTCTCGCCGGCGGCCATTTCGGCCGGCGTCCGAGCCGACTGGTGTTCGGCCTGAGAAAACCGGAGGGCGCCTTCCTGCTCGATGAGCTGGCCGACGTGGTCCGCAGGTCGCAGGGCGGCCTGCGCGTGACGGTCGCCTTCTCCGACGAGCCTCCCGGACCTGGTTTCGCGGCCGACTTTTCCGACCTCGAGGCCGCGCAGGGCCTCGCGCACGAAGTCGTTCGCGCCGACCTTTCCGCGATTGCGGCGGAGCGGCCGATCGTCTTCGTCGCCGGGCCTCCGCCGATGGTCGACGCGACGATGCGAATGCTCGTGATGGAGGCCAAGGTGAGCCCAGCGGAGATCCGGTTTGACCGCTTCGGATGATCTCGTCTGGGAGCCGCTCGACGATGTCGCCGACCTCGAGGTCGGGGATCGCCGCGAGGTCAGCCTCGCGAGCGGCAAGCTCGTGCTCGTCATGCGCACCGAGGATGGCCTGCACGCCTCCTGCGCCGACTGTCCGCACCAGGACGCGCCGCTCGCCGAGGGCATGCTCGACGGCTCGGTGCTCACCTGCCCGGTGCACTTCTGGCAATGGGACGTCACGACCGGCGAGCCGCTCGGCGTCGCGGAGCTGCCGCTCGAGATCTTTCAGCTAAGGCAGGAGGGCGGAAGGTGGCTGATCGGGACGCGGCCGTGAGGAGCCTTAAATGAAAGCCATCCAGATCGCGGCCTTCGGCGGCGCCGACGCGCTCGGCCTGACCGACGCCGACATGCCTTCGCCCGGACCCGGCGAGGTTCTGGTCCGGCTCGCCTGCGCCGGCGTCAACTTCATCGACGTATATATGCGCAGCGGGGTCTACGCCCGCTCCGACACCTACAAGACGCCGCTGCCGATGACGATCGGGATGGAGGGCGCGGGGCTCGTCGAGGCGGTCGGCGAGGGCGTCGACAACTGGAGCCCCGGCGCCCGCGTCGCCTACTGCCTGTCGCGCGGATCCTACGCCGAATACGCCGTGGTTCCGGCGTGGCGGCTGGTCCCGGTTCCCGACGCCGTCAGTTTCGAGCAGGCGGCCGCGCTGATGCTGCAGGGCTCGACGGCCCATTACCTCACGCACTCCGCCTACCCGCTGCAGCCGGGAGACGCCTGCCTTGTCCATGCCGGCGCGGGCGGCGTCGGACAGATCCTGATCCAGCTCGCGAAACTGCGGGGCGCGACCGTGATCGCTACGGTCGGCAGTCCCGAAAAGGCCGCCATCGCGAGGGCGCGCGGCGCGGACCACACGATCCTCTATCGCGAGGAGGATTTCGCCGCGCGCGTCCGGGAGATCACCGCTGGCGCGGGCGTCCATGTCGCCTATGACTCCGTGGGCAAGGACACGATCCACAAATCCATCCGCTCCGTTCGACGGCGCGGGCTCTGCATCCTGTTCGGGGCGAGTTCAGGCGTCGTGCCCTCGATCGAACCGATCGAGCTCGCCGAGGCCGGGTCGGTGTTCTTCACCCGCCCGCACCTCGCCGACTATATGGCGGACGCTGGCGAGATCCGCGGGCGGGCCAGCGACCTGTTCGCGGCGGTCGAGGCGGGGCGGCTCGATCCAGTCATCCAGCAGGCGCTGCCGCTCAAGGACGCCGCCGAGGCGCACAGGATGCTGGAGGCGCGTCAGACCCGCGGCAAGCTTGTCCTGGCCGTGGCGTGAGACCCGCCGCACCGAGGCTCCGCGCGGCGCGCCCATGACCGTCTCCTCGGAGTGACCATTCCCTGGGAGTTGGCGGCGGCGGGCGGCGTCTTCATCGCGATCGCCTCCTTTCTGCGCGGGCTCACCGGCTTCGGCTTCGCGATCGCCGCGACGCCTCTGCTCGCCTTGGTGCTCCCGCCGGCGCTGGCGGCCCCGATCATCGTGACGCTGCAAATTCCGGCCGGGCTGCAGACGGTCGCCACCGACTGGCGCGAGACGGACGCGCGCGCGGCGCTGCTGGCCTGCCTCGCCGGCCTGCCGGCGATCCTGCCGGGGCTCTGGCTGGTCTCCATGCTTCCCGCTGAAACCATGCGGCTCGTCGTCGGAGCCGTCGTCATCCTGTCGACCATCCTCCTGTCGCTCGGCTTGCGGCTTGGACGCGGGCCGCGGGCGCACGAGTTGCTCGGGACCGGCGCGATGAGCGGTTTTCTCATGGGCGCGGTCGCCATGGCCGGCCCGCCCGTCATCGTCCTGCTGCTTGCGACCAACTGGTCCGCCGGGCGCTGCCGCGCGACGTTGTCGCTCGTCTTCTTCACGCTCGGCTGCGCGACATTCGCGTTCGGCCTCGCAAGCGGCGTCGTGACGTTCGAGACCATCACGCTGGCCGCGCTCTACGCGCCCGGACTCTTCCTCGGGCAATGGCTCGGAAAGATCGCCTTCATGCGCATCGACGGAGCCCGCTATCGGGCGATCTCGCTGGTCACCGTCGCCGCGACCGGCTTCGTCGTCCTGCTCCGGGGGATCGTCGAGCATTAGGGCCCGGACCCATTAAGGGGTTTGCAGATCGAGTGAAGCGTGATTCAGAGGCGTCCTCGAGGGAGAACGCCGATGGGATCGGACTGCTTCTGGCTGACGGACGAGCAGTTCGCGCGTCTTGAGC
>NZ_JBJKEX010000005.1:0-27579 GCF_045505405.1 Hansschlegelia beijingensis
GGCGCGCGGAGGCGAGGCGGGCGTCGCGTAGGACGCCAGGCTGACGCCGGGTCTGGACCGGGCGGTCGGTCCCCCGACGGCGAAGACCCTGACGCCGGGCCGCTGCGCCAGCGCACGTGACGTGTGGACGAACTGGCCCGGAAAGTTGTTGTGGATGAACAGGACGTCCAAGGCGTCCCCCTCACCCCCCGGCGCGCGGAAGGATCGATCCCGTGACCGGCTTTGTCAAAGCCGTGCGAGCACGTGGGACGTCAGTCCTTGCGGGTCCAGGGGAAGACCCACGTCTCGGTGATCGCCCGGTCGCCGACCTTCAGCACGGCCCTGAGTTCGGCGGAGGTGTTCGGCTGCTCGATCTCATGGTCGAGGAACAGGCGGAAGCCCCGGATCTCCGGATTGGGCACCACATAGGCGGCGTTGATCTTCCCGACGCTCGCATGCGTGTCGGTCACCACCCGCTTCGGCTCGCCGAGCCAGTAAGCAAGCTCGCCGCCCTCGAAATCCACGATGAAGCGGCGCACGTGGGGCGGCGGCGCGCTGGGGTCGCCGGAAGCCCGCGCCTCCGTCACGAAGGTGTGCACGGCATGACCGAGAGGCGTGAGCCGTTCCGCGAGCTTCAGCGCGCGTAGCCCGTAGGAGAAGCGGAGCGTCTCCCCCGCCTTCGGCGGCGTCTCCGGCACCCAGTAGGACACGATGTTGTCGAAGGTCTCGTTGTCGGTCGGCAGTTCGACCAGTTCGACCCGTCCGGGGCCCCAGCCGCCATCCGGCTGGACCCAATAGCTCGGGCGAAGATCGTAGCGGACCTCGAGGTCCTGATAGTCCTCGAACAGCCGGTCGCGCTGCAGCAGACCGAAGCCTCGGACAGACGGATCCGGGAACGAGCTCTTCCGGAGCACATCCGGATTCACGAGAGGACGCCACGTCCAGTTTTCCGCGCCGCCGTGGATCAGCAGGCCGTCGGAATCATGCACCTCCGGACGGAAGCCGCGATACTGGCGGCGATCGTTCTCGCCATAGAAGAACATCGAGGTGAGCGGCGCCACGCCGAGCTTCGGGATGTCGCGGCGCGGGAACAGCGTGGAGCCTACCGCGACCGTGGTCTCCTCCCCGGGGGTGATCACCATCCGGTAGGAGCCGGAAAGCGAGGGCCCGTCGAGCAGGGCATGGATCACGATGGAGGTCGCTCCGGGAAGCGGCTCCTCGACCCAGAACTCCCGGAACATCGGGAATTCCTCCGGCTCAGCCTCGCCCGTGCCCACCGCGATTCCGCGCGCGGAGAGGCCGTAGTGCTGGCCTGCGCCCAGGAACCGGAAGTAGCTCGCGCCCAGGAAGACCGCGAGTTCATCCATCACGGTCGGCTTGTTCAGGGGAAACAGCAGCCGAAGCCCCGCGAAGCCGAAATCGATGGGCAGCCGGTCCTTCAGCTTGGTCTCGCCGAAATCGAACAGCGAGGCGTCGTAGGGGATCGGCGTGGCGACGCCCTCCCGTACAAGGTTCACCACCACCGGCGCCTTGTAGAGGAAGCCGAGGTGGAACAGCTCCATGCGGAAGTCGCTGCGGCCCTTCCCGAAGAAGGCCTTGTCCCTGCGGAACCGGATGGCGCGGTAGGCGTCGAATGAGAGGTCGTCGAGCGCCTTGGGCAGCTCCACGCGCGGCGGCTGGTAGGGGTGCGCGGCCAGCTGGCGCGCCCGTTCGATGACGACGCCGTGGTCGAAATCGAATGTGTTCGTCTCCGCGCGGACGCCGGAAGGGACGAGCAACGCCGCTCCGCCCGCACCAAGCAACGCGACCGCCTCTCGACGACTGTAGATCACCCTGAAATTCTCCCCGCTTTTGTCTCGCGCCATTCTATGGCGGAAGCAGGAGGTTTCGAGGCGATGAGCTTCACGACCCGCTGTCCGCCATTCCCGCGGCCGGTCACGCCCCGAGCTGCTTCAGGGCCGCCTCGATCTTCGCCAGCCGATCCTGGTAACCGGCGCGCTTCTCGCGCTCGCCCTCGACGACGTCCTCCGGCGCGCGCGCGACGAAGCTCTCGTTGGAGAGCTTGCCGTCGATCCGCTTGATCTCGCCGAGAGTCTTCTCGCGCTCCTTTGCGAGCCGGGTCCGCTCGGCGCCGATGTCCACCACGCCGCTCAGCGGCACGGCCACGATCGTGCCGCGCACCAGCAGCTGGATCGCCTCGCCGGGCGCAGTTTCCGCGAACGAGACGTTCGAGACCCGGGCGATACGCGCGAGAGTCGGCGCGGCGCGTTCGGCGCGCGCCTGAAGCGCCCCGTCCGCTCCGACCAGCACCAGCGGCAGCGTCGCCGCCGGCGGGACGCCCATCTCGGCGCGGGCGGAGCGCAGCTCCGTCACGAGCTCCACCAGCCAGCCGATCTCGGCCTCGCTCTCGGAATCGCCAAGACCGTCCAACGTGGGCCATTCGGAAAGAACCAGAAGGCCGTCCCGTCCGCCCTCGCCCGCCCGTGCGGCCCAGAGTTCTTCCGTCACGAAGGGCATGAACGGATGCAGCAGCTTGGCCGACTGGTCGAGGATGAAGGCGAGCGTCGCGCGGGTCTCGGCGGCCTCCTCCTCGCTACCGCCCTGCCCTTGCAGCACCGGCTTGGCGAGCTCGACATACCAGTCGCAGACCACGTTCCAGACGAAGCGGTAGACGGAGGCCGCTGCGTCGTTGAACCGGTAGGCCTCGATCGCCGCCGTGGTGTCGGCCGTCGCCCGCGCGGCTTCCCCAAGTATCCACCGGTTGAGGGTCGTCTTCACGGATTTCGGGTCGAAACCCTCGACCGGCGCAGAGCCGTTCATCTCTGCGAAGCGGGAGGCGTTCCAGAGCTTGGTCGCGAAGTTCCGGTAGCCCTCGACGCGTGACTTCGCGAGCTTGATGTCGCGCCCCTGCGCGGCCATCGCCGCGAGGGTGAAGCGCAGCGCGTCCGCGCCATAGGCGTCGACCAGCTCGATCGGGTCGATGACGTTGCCCTTCGACTTCGACATCTTCGCCCCCTTCTCGTCGCGGACGAGGGCGTGGATGTAGACGTCGCGGAACGGGACCTCCTTCATCACGTAAAGGCCCATCATCATCATCCGGGCGACCCAGAAGAAGATGATGTCGAAGCCGGTGACGAGCGCCGCGTTCGGATAGTAGCTCTTCAGCTCAGGCGTCTCATCCGGCCATCCGAGCGTGGAGAACGGCCAGAGGGCGGACGAGAACCACGTGTCGAGGACATCCTCGTCCCGCGTGAGCGCGGTCGGCGCGCCGTAATGCGCCTCTGCCGCGGCCAGCGCTTCGGCCTCGGTCTCCTCCACGAAGATCGCGCCGTCCGGCCCGAACCAGGCCGGGATCTGATGGCCCCACCACAGCTGGCGCGACACGCACCACGGCTGGATGTTCTCCATCCACTCGAAATAGGTCTTGGACCAGTTCTCCGGAACGAAGCGCGTCCGGCCCTCCCGCACGGCGGCCATCGCCTCCACCGCGAGCTTCTGGGCGTCGACGTACCATTGGTCGGTGAGATAGGGCTCGATCACGACGCCCGAGCGGTCGCCATGCGGCACCTGATGGACATGCGGCTCGGTCTCGACCAGCAGGCCGAGCTCCTCCAGCAACGCCAGCACGCGCTTGCGACCCTCGGCGCGGTCGAGACCATCCAGCGACATGAGGAGATCCATGTCGACGGAGTCCGGAAGACCGTCGAGGAAGCCCTCATTCTCGAGCAGGCAGAGCCGGCCATCGGGCGTCAGCACGTTGATCAGCGGCAGACCGTGGCGCTTGCCGACCTCGAAGTCGTTGAAGTCGTGCGCCGGCGTGATCTTGACCGCGCCTGTGCCCTTCTCGGGGTCTGAATACTCGTCGGCGACGATCGGGATCTTCCGCCCGACGAGCGGCAGGACGACGTTCTTGCCGACCAGATGCCTGTAGCGCTCATCCTCCGGATGGACTGCGACCGCGGCGTCGCCGAGCATCGTCTCCGGCCGCGTCGTCGCGACGACGATCGACTCGTCCGAGCCCTCCACCGGATAGCGCAGGTGCCAGAGGTGGCCCTTCACCTCGATCGACTGGACCTCGATGTCCGAGATCGCGGTGAGCAGCTTCGGATCCCAGTTCACGAGCCGCTTGTCGCGGTAGATCAGCCCGTCCTTGTGAAGGCGGACGAACAGCTTGACGACGGCGCGCGAGAGGCCCTCGTCCATGGTGAAGCGCTCGCGGGACCAGTCGCAGGAGGCGCCGAGGCGCTTGAGCTGCTTGAGAATCGTCCCGCCGGATTCTGCCTTCCACTCCCAGATCCGCTCGACGAACTTCTCGCGCCCGAGGTCACGCCGGCCCGGCTCGCCGCGCGCGCTGAGCTGGCGCTCGACGACCATCTGTGTGGCGATGCCCGCATGGTCCATGCCCGGCTGCCACAGCACGTCCTTGCCCCGCATGCGCTCGAAGCGCACGAGGATGTCCTGCAGCGTGTCGTTGAGCGCGTGCCCCATATGGAGCGAGCCGGTGACGTTCGGCGGCGGGATGACGATGCAGTAGGGCTCCGCGCCCGGCTTCGCCCCGGCGCCGGCCTTGAAAGCGCCGGCCTCGTCCCAGCGCGCGGCGATGCGCGGCTCGATCTCGGCCGGGGAATAGGTCTTCTCGAGCATTGGAAAACGCGCCTTGAGACGTACGGGACTGAGGGCGCGTTGAAGCCCAGCCCCGTGGGGGGTGTCAATGTCGAGCAGTCGGTCGGCTGGGACGACGTCCGCTCGCGGAGCCTGTCTCCGCTAGCGACCGCCGCGAGCGACCCGCTCGATCTCGTTGCGCACCAGACGCTCGACCAGCGGCGGCAGATTGTCGTCGAGCCACGCGCGCAACATCGGCCGGAGCATCTCCTTGACGATGTCGTCCAGCGTGCGGGCGTTGTTCGAAAGGATCGTGTTCGCCAGCGACCCGAACGCGTTGCTGACGGCGTCGTCGGCCGCCTCCGACAGCAGCCGCTCCGTCGACTCGGCCGGCCGGGAGGCGAGCGGCCTGTCCGCGGTTTTCGGCGCGGCAGACATGGTCTGGGGCGCGGGACCAGGCTCCTCCGCCATGTCCTCGGTGAGCTCGAACACGTCGAGATCCTCGGCCGTCATCACCGGCGCGGGCCGCGGCTCCGGCCGCTTCGGAGCGGCAAGCTCGGGCTTCGACGGCGCGTCGAACGACGCGAACATCGCGTCAATGTCGTCCTGACCAAGCGGCTCTTCGGCTTCAGCCTCGGGTTCCGGCTCCGGATCCGGCTGCCGAACGGTCTCAGCCTTCGGGGCGGCCTTGGCCGCCGCTTTCGGCGGCGTCAGGGCCTGGGTCGGCTCGTCATCGGAGATGATGCGGCGGATTGAGGCCAGAATTTCCTCCATCGTCGGCTCTTGAGCCTTCGCGGGCGTGCTCATGGTCTCTCCGTCATCTTCAGAGCCGCCCCGGGAGAGCCGCCCGCCTGCGCGCGCAGCTCACGAATCACCCGGAGACGCCGACCCTTCGTTAACGGCGAGTATTGCACCAGCCGGGCGCTCCACAAGCGCGCCGGCGTGGTCGCCCACAGCTCCTCAGCGGCCGTCCGGCGTGCGGAGCCCGGTCCACTTGTCGCGCACCTGATCGTAATGGACGTTGGCGTCGTAGCGCGCGACCCCGAGGCCGAGGCGGCTCGCCGTCAGCCAACCCACCGCGGACATCACCGCGTATGCGGCCACCACGCGGTCGCGCTGCGCCTGGATCAGGGTGACGCGCGCATTCAGCAGATCCTGCTGGGCGTTGAGGACGTCGAGCGTGGTGCGTTGGCCGACCTTGGCCTCCTCGCGCACGCCGTTCAACGCCGTCTGAGAGGCCTGGATCTGCGCCTTCGCGGAAGCGATCTGCGCCGTCGCGGCCTGAAGCTGCCCCCAGGCGGAGACCGTCGCCTGGCGGACCTGGTCGCGGGCGATGTCGGCCTCGAGGCGACGCTGACCGGCGACCTCCTTGGCCTGCCTGACCTGCGAGGAGACGGAGCCGGCTTGATAGATCGGGACCGTCATGCGTCCCACGATCGAACCACTGGTGACGCGCGAGACGTTCGAACTGTCATCGTAGCGGCGCTGGAACGCCGCCTCGAGCCCGATCGTCGGGTAGAGCTGGCCCTCGACCACGCGGATCTGCAGGTTCGCGGCGTCGACGCCATGGAAGGCGGCGAGGATCGCAGGGTGCTGCGCTTGGCTGAGATTGATGGCGTCGGTCAGGTTCTTGGGGAGCAGCCTGTCGATGGAGCGCGCCGGCTTCGGTCTGCCGATGTCGTCTCCCACCACCTGCCGATAGGTCGCACGGCTGGTGTTGAGCTGCGCTTCCGCCTGGCTGACCGCCGTATGCGCGCCTTCGACCGCCGCCTCGGCCTGGGCCGTGTCGGTCCGTGTCACCTCGCCGACCTGAAAACGCTCGCGAGCCGCGCGCAGCTCCTCCTTCAGAACGTCCACATTGTTCCGGCGGACGTCGAGGATCGCATAATCGCGGAGCACGTCCATGTAGGCCTGCGCCGCGTCGAACAGGACGTTCTGTTCGGTGTTACGGAGTTCTTCACGCGCGCCGAGCACATTCGATTCGGCAGTGCGAACCTGATTTTGTGTGCGGAAGCCGTTGAACAGGTTCTGGTCGGCTGTAATGGCGACGCCGCGGGGCTGGTTTGTGTCGGTCGTCTTGCTCTTGGGGACGCTGACGCCGAGAATTTGAGACGACGGCGTGACCTGCTCCGAACGCTGGACGCCGTAATCAACAGACGCCGCGATCGTCGGACGATAGCCGGACAGCGCCTGCGGCACCTGTTCGTCGGTCGCGCGCACGGCGGCGCGCTGGGCGTTCAGCGTCGGGCTCGCCCCATAGGCGCGGGTGAGCGCCTGTTCGAGAGATTGCGCACGCGCCGCCTGACCCGCCGGGATGGCGGACAGGAGCCCAAGCGCCACACTGGCGCACAAGGCGCCCGCGCGACGACGAAACGAAACGTTCGTCGACATTCCACACACCGAATTTCGAGCGCCGCGCGCGATGGATACTCCGTCGCGGCGCAGCATGAACGCGACCCCGCGGTAGCGTAGCGGGCGGCTCCGCGGGAGGAAACCGGCGGAGGCTCGGTTAACGGAAAGACCGTGCCGGGTGGCGCAAAGCGGCCACAGCCGGACAGTCAGAACGCGAAGGCCTCGACCGGCTGGAAGCCCGGAAGATCCGGGCCGTAGGCGTCGAAGAACTGCGCTGCGGCGAGCTTGCCGTGATGCGGACGGAACGTCGTGGCCTTCGTCGCGGGCCCGAGGCCCGCCGGCGCGACGATCCGCCCTGAGGGCGACAGCTGCTCGGCGAGTCTCTCAAGGCCGACCACCACGGCGCCGTCGCAGAAGATCAGATCGAACGGCGCGCTCTGGGGCGCGCCGGCGGTCAGATCGCCTTCGACGACCGTGACGTTCGGACGCCCGCTCAGACGCTCGCGCGCGCCAGCCGCCAGATCCGCGTCGCACTCGAGCCCGACGACCCGCCCCGCCAGCTCCGCGAAGATGGCGACGCTGTAGCCGAGGCCGCAGCCGACCACGAGCACGGATTCGTGTTCTTCCGGAGCCGCGAGTTGCACGAGCCGCGCAAGCGTCATCGGCTCCAGCATCGCGCGTCCGGGCGCGCCGAGCGGCGCGCGGATATCCAGGTAGGCGAGATCCTCGCGTCCCGCGGGGACGAATCTCTCGCGCGGAACGGTGAGGAAGGCCGCGAGAACGCGGTGATCGGTGACATCGGCGACCCGGATCTGGCCGTCGACCATGCCGTGCCTGAGACGCTCGAAATCGGTCATGGGCCTCGCGCTCCCGCGCGGCGCCCGCCGGCCGCGCTGCCGCGCCTCTTCTGCGACAGCCGCAGCGTCGTGGCAAGCAGCGCCGGCGGCGCCGTATTGCGGCCGGGAAGAGCGCAGGCTATGGAGAGCCGCCCATTCCGCGGAAGCAACGCCGAGGAACCTCAAAGCTCCCGGCCCGCGCGCGAGGCCACGTGGCGGAATGGTTACGCAGAGGACTGCAAATCCTTGTATCCCGGTTCGATTCCGGGCGTGGCCTCCAGCCTTACCGTCTTCCCCTGCTGCGCTCGCAAACCGCGGAGCAGCGCCAACTCCAAAGCCGAATCTCTCCAGCACGCCGGACGGCGGCGGGCCCGAAAGGATGTGCCCGAGGCCCTGAGGCTCCGGCGCTTGCGGAGGGCCCCTAGGAACACCAGATTCTGGGGGGTATTCAGCCGCCCATGGAGCCGACGCGAAATGCAGCCTGCGCCTCTCTATCCGACTGCCGCCGTTTCGCCGCGTGACCGCTGGGACCCGCTGGTCGAGCCTCGGCTCTATGACGGCGTGCTCAGCCGCCGGGTTCTGGCGTTCTGCGTCGATTTCTGCGTCGTGCTGACCCTTACGGTGATCGCGAGCGTCGTGATCGGCGTGCTCGGAGTCTTCACCTTCGGGCTCGCATGGTTGCTCTACGGCATGGTCTTTCCGATCGTGGCCATTCTGTATTCCGGCGCGACCCTCGGCGGCGACCGCGCGGCGACCCTGGGAATGCGCCTTACCGGCCTGACCTGCCGGCTTTCAGACGGCGCGCGACCCGGGTTCGTGATCGCCGCCGCGCATGTGGTTTTCCTTTATCTGTCGGTCTCGATCCTCACGCCGCTCGTGCTCGCCGTCGGCCTCTTCACGCGTCGCAAGCAGTTGCTGCACGACCTCGTGCTTGGAACGCTGTTCGTCGATCGCGGCGCGTTGGACCGGCTCGCCTGAGCCGGTCTTGTCGGCCGCAGCCTCGCTGATATCCTGATGTCTGGACTTGGGCTGCGGGTCGTGACCGCGGTGAGTCCCGGGTACGCGCCTTGACCGCCCACGCTCGCGATACGCCGCAGTTCTACCTGACAGCGCCCTCGCCCTGCCCTTATCTGAAGGGCCAGTTCGAGCGAAAAGTCTTCACGCATCTGGTGGGCGACAAGGCCGCCGGGCTGAACGATCTGCTCACGCACGGCGGTTTCCGCCGCAGCCAGACGATCGCTTACCGGCCCGCCTGCGAGAACTGCCGCGCCTGCGTGTCGGTTCGGGTGCGCGTCGACGACTTCGTCTGGACCAAGGCCTTCCGCCGGAACCGCGCAATGAATCGCGATCTGGTGGGGCGGGAGATCGGCCTGCAGCCGACCTCCGAGCAATATTCCCTGTTCCGCGCCTATCTCGACCGCCGTCACGCGGACGGCGGCATGGTCGACATGACGGTGCTCGACTACGCCACGATGATCGAGGACAGCCATGTCCGGACCGGGCTCGTGGAGTATCGCAGGCGCGGGCCCGACACTGCGATCAACGGGCGCGGCTCGGGGCCGCTGCTGGCGGTCGCCCTCGTCGACCGGCTGTCGGACGGGCTTTCGCTGGTCTACTCGTTCTATGATCCCGAGGCCCGGGACCGCGGCCTCGGCACCCATGTGATCCTCGATCACGTGGCTCGCGCCAAGAGCCTGGGGCTGCCCTACCTGTATCTCGGCTACTGGGTCGATGGCTCCCCGAAGATGGACTACAAGCGCCGGTTCCGGCCGCAGGAGTATCTCGGCGCCACCGGCTGGGCGCTTCGCGAAGGCGAGTAGGCGTCAGGCGCGCGAGCGAGGGCCCGGAACGGTCGCGGCCAGCAGGCGGCGCTGCAGCTTGCCATTGGCCGAGCGCGGCAAGGCCGCCACGAAATGGAACGCCTTCGGCCGCTTGTAGGCGGCGAGTCGCTCCGACGCCTGTCTGGCGAGACCCGCCTCGTCGGGCTCGACGCCGTCTCGCAGCACCACGAAGGCCGCGATGATCGAGAGATCTTCCCGCGGCCGCCATTCCGTCACGCCGATGTCCGCGACCGAGGGATGGTCCGCCAGCGCCGCCTCGACTTCCGCCGGCGACACCCGGTAGCCGAGCGCGTTCATCACGTCGTCGGCGCGGCCGTGGTGCCAGACGTACCCCTCGTCGTCCACGGAGACGAGGTCGCCGCTGACGAACCACTCCCCCCGAAGGCTTGCGGCGTCCTCGTCCGGCCGCCGCCAGTAGCCGAGCATCAGGCCGAGGTCGGATCGATGCACCGCGAGCAGCCCCGCCTGCCCGGCCGGAAGAGGATCGGTCCCGCTCGCCTGCGGCAAGACCGCGATGCGGCGTCCAGGCTGCGGCTTTCCTGCGGAGCCGGAGCGCGGCGGCGTCGCCGGCCCCGACGAGATGAAGGTCGAGATCTCGCTCATGCCGAACGATTCGTAGAGCTCCCTCCCCGTCTTCTGGCGCCACTCGGCGAGCAGCGGCGGGGCGAGCGCCTCGCCTGCCGCGACCGCATGACGGAGCGTGGGAAGCGCAAGACCGTCGGTCCAGCCGCGTTTCATGATCTGCCGGTAGACCCCGGGGGTGGCGGCGAAGATGGTGGCGCCGAGTTCGGCGATCAGCCGCGGCCAGGCGGCGGGGTCGCTGACGCCGCGCGCGAGAGCCGCGGTCGCGCCACAGGACCATGGGTCCAGCACGCCGACCCCGAGCGTGTAGGTCCAGTTGAACGCGCCCGCGTGCAGCATCACGTCGCCGGGCCGCAGCCCCAGCCAATGCTGGTGCATCGGCCGCCGGCCGAGCGCCACCCGGTGTGCATGGAGAACGCCCTTCGGCCGTCCGGTGGTGCCTGACGTGTAGACCAGGTAGGCCGGCTCCTCGGCCGCCGTGGCGGCGAAGTCGCTCAGCGGCTCTGCGCGTTTCAAGCGGGCGAGATCATCGGGCCGAAGCACGAGCGCGTCGCCGAATCCCCCCTCGCCCTCCGCTTCGCGCCCAAGCGCCACTGCCGCCGCCTCGGCGTCCGTAGCGACGAAGCGCACGTCCTCCGTCGTCAGCATCATCGAGGTCGGCACGGCGACATGGCCCGCCGCGATCACGGCGAAGAACAGCAGGACCGTGTCGACCTCATTCCCCATCCGGATCACGATCCGGGAGCGCGGCGGCAGGTTCAGCTGCGCCAGACCGCCTGCGAGGCGCATGACCGCGTCCAGAACCTCCGCGAAGCTCATCCGCAGCGCGCCGCCGCCCGCGCCATCGCCGATGATCAACGCCGTCTGCCCTGCGCGATCGAGCGCGTTCTGCGCCAGGCAGTGGCGGGCGAGATTGAAGGGGCCGTCCGCCTCGGACGGCTGAACAGGCGCTTCGGTGACGATGGCGGACATGGCGGCTCTCTTCCGGCGAGGCGCCATATACCGGCGCCCCGCGTTCGGCGCGCTCATGCTTTCGGCTCAGTCGCCCTCTCGGCGGCGCGCCGCGGTCGAGCCGCGCCGGAACAGGATCGGCCCCGCTGATGTTGCGCCGTCGACTATGCCCGGCGCGCTCTCCCGGTCAGAGATCATCCACGGCGAACGGGCTGAAGCGACGATGACAGGCAGAGACGCTGAGAACAGCGTGACCGAGGAGGCCCGGAGGGAGGATCTCGGCCCGGTCCTGGACCAGAACATCCGGCGGCTCGAACAGCATCGTCAGGCCGAGGAAACCAAGGCGCCGCTCGAGGAGCGGCTCGCCGCGCGCATCACGGCGGCGACCGGCAGCATGGGGTTCGTCTATGCCCACCTCGCCGTCGTGGCCTGCTGGGTGGCGGTGAATCTGGGACTGGTTCCCGCCGTCAAGCCGTTCGACCCGACCTTCGTGATTCTGGCGACCGCCGCGTCGGTCGAAGCCATCTTCCTCTCGACTTTCGTTCTGATCAGCCAGAACCGCGACGCCGCGATAGCCGAGCGGCGCGCGCAGCTCGACCTCCACGTGAACCTGCTTTCGGAGCGGGAGATCACGACGCTCGTGAAGATGGTGAAGGAGATCGCCGCGAAGCTGGACATCCCGCTCGAGAAGGAGCCGGAAGTCGATGACGCGCAGCGCAAGATCGTGCCTGAGAAGGTCCTGGACCGGCTCGCGGAACGCTGACCCCCGGAAGGGGCGGCGCCGCTGGGCGGCGCCGCGTGACGTCGGCTTAGTTGGCCTTCGTCGCCTTGCCGGACTTGTCGCCGGCCTGATTGGCCGCCTGCGCGCCATCGGCATAGGACAGCTTGAGGTCCTTATCGACGACGATCTTGTCGCCGTCCTTGGCCGGCAGGCCGTAGCCCATGCCGACGACCCTCACCTCGCAGCCTTCGGGGCACGAGAGATTCGCGGACTTGCCGGCTTCGATCTTGGTCTTGGGTTCGTCATTGCCGAGATCAACGGTGATCTCCTGCGCCTTGTCGCTCTCGTTCGTCACCGTGAGGGCCAGCGCAGGACCGGCCGCCAAGGCCAGCCCCCCGGCCGCGAGCAACATCGCGCCTGCGCTCTTCAGCACGCTCATCTACCCGTCTCCTTCCGTTGGCGTTGCGTTTGCAACAGTTGTCGTCCGCTGACGAAGTACCGCCGCGGCGAGCCTTTATGTTCGGCCCCAATGACTTCGTGCCTCAAGAACGCGACATCAATACGTCTACGGACATGTTATCTAGATCACGACTTTACTTACGTGTTCGTGATTTTCTAAGATTCTCATAAACAAACGCGCATCGGACTAGGTCCGGCGCAGGCCCCGGTGGCGTTTCCGGGCTCCTCGGCTATGCTCCGCGCCCCGCCCAGAGCCTCGCCGATGCCGCGTTTCGCAGCCAACCTCTCGCTGATGTTTACGGAGCGCCCGCTCCTCGACCGCTTCGCGGCGGCGGCCGACGCCGGCTTCGCCGCCGTCGAATTGCAGTTCCCCTATGAGCACCCGGCCGACGCGATCGCGCAGCGGCTTGAGGCGGCGGGTCTGGAACTCACGCTTTTCAACCTTAGCCCCGGGGATTGGGCGGCCGGCGATCGCGGACTGGCGGCGCTGCCGCTCCGGCGCGAAGAGTTCCGCGCCTCCGTCGCGACGGCGCTGGCCTACGCCGAGGCGACCGGAACGCGGAAGCTGCATGTCATGGCGGGGATTGCCTCACGCGCCGATCCGGCGGCGCAGGCGGCCTATCGGGACGCGCTGCGCTATGCCTGCGAACAGGCCGGGCCGCGCGGCGTGGAGATCATGATCGAGCCGATCAACTTCCGCGACATGCCCGGGTACTTTCTGGACGACTTCGCCGCTGCGGCGGAGCTCATCCGAGACCTCGCGCTCCCAAATCTGAAGCTGCAGTTCGACGTCTACCACCGCCAGATCCTCCACGGAGACGTGCTGAGAGGCCTCGAGGCGCTGCTGCCGATCATCGGCCACGTACAGACGGCGTCAGTTCCGGGGCGCAACGAGCCGGGCAGCGGCGAACTCGACGACCTCAGGATATTCAGGACGCTCGATGAGCTCGGCTATCGCGGCTGCGTCGGCTGCGAGTACAGACCCCTGGGGCGCACGGAAGACGGGCTCGGCTGGCTCAGAGAGTCGCATGAAGGCGCCGGAGCGGGCGGGCGCGCCCCGCGACTCGCGCTACAAGGCCGCCAACGCAACGCCGTCTGACGGAATCTGATGCGCTGGTCGCCTCAACAGGACGCCGCCCTCGTCGCCGCCGCCGAATGGCTGCGGCGGCCGAAGTCCCAGGTCTTCCGGCTGTTCGGCTACGCCGGGACCGGCAAGACGACGCTCGCGCGCCATCTGGCCGAAGACGTCGACGGCGACGTTTGCTTCGGCGCCTATACGGGCAAGGCCGCTCTGGTGCTGCGCGGCAAGGGCTGCGAGGACGCGAGCACGATCCACGCGATGATCTATCGGCCCCGCGGGGGCGACGAGGAGGGCCCCTCCTTCGCGCTCAACCGGGACGGTCCCGCCGCCAAGGCCGACCTGATCGTGATCGACGAATGCTCGATGGTGGACGAAGAGCTCGGCCGCGATCTGCTCTCCTTCGGCAAGAAGGTGCTGGTTCTGGGGGACCCGGCGCAGCTTCCTCCGGTGCGCGGCGGCGGCTTCTTCACCGAGGCCGAGCCTGACGCCATGCTGACCGAGGTGCACCGGCAGGCGGCGGACAACCCGATCATCCGTATGTCCCTCGCGGTCCGGGAAGGACGGGAACTGGAGTCGGGCGTGTTCGGCGAAAGCCGCGTGATCTCCCGGCGTGAGATCACCACGGAGGACGTGACGGGCGCCGATCAGGTGCTGGTCGGCACCAACCGCACGCGCCGCCTGTACAATGGCCGGCTGCGCGAGCTGAAAGGGCTGCTGGATCCGATGCCGGCCGTCGGGGACAAGCTGGTCTGCCTGCGAAACGACAAGACCAAGGGGCTGCTGAACGGCGGGACGTGGGTCGTTCAGCGGCTGAAGAGCGCCGACGCCACGCGGGTGAAGATGGACGTGCTTCCGGACGACGAGAGCGCCCGCCGCTCCGTCTCGATCACGGTGCTCAAGGCGTTCTTCACGGGCGAGGCCGAAGCGATCCCGTTCGCGCAGCGCAAGCGCTCAGACGAGTTCGACTACGGCTACGCCTTGACGGTTCACAAGGCGCAAGGCTCGCAGTGGGACGACGTGGTGTTGTTCGACGAGAGCTACGCGTTCCGGGAGCACCGCGCGCGCTGGCTCTACACGGGGCTGACCCGGGCGGCCAAGCGCGTCACGGTCGTGCGCTAGCGCGCGCTTCAGCTCAGGGGAAGCACTCGATGTCGGCTTCGGCCTGAGCGCGTCGCAGGTTGGCGACCTTGTCGCGAAGATTCGGGCTGTTGCGGAAGACCTCCGAGGCCTGCCCGGCGATCTTGTCCATGCTCAGCACCGTCTGCGCCTCCTCATACTCAGAGTGAGGCAGCATGGCCGCGATCCTGTCGATCGAGCAGGAGCACTGCTCGAGGGCTTGCCGCGTCTGGCCGTTGGCGGCCATGCAGCCGAAGATGTAATCGGCCTTGTCGACCGTCGAGTAGTCGTCGCCGACGCCGGCGAAAGCCGCCCCTGCGGGGAGCAGGAGCGCTACGGCCGCGACCGCTATCCTCTTCATCACTGCTTTGCGCCCTCCGTGGTCTGGGTCGCCTTCGACGATTGAAGCGTCAGCTCCTCCACGAGGAGCGGGCCGGTGCGGTCCGGCTTCGGGGTCACGCTTTTGAGGGCGTAGAGCCCGCCCGGCACGTCATCGGCGAAGGTAAGCTCGTACGTCCGATCAGCGAACCCCTTGAGCTGCATGCGATGCTGATCCTTCGCAAACGGCTCGAGCTTCACCGTCCAGGCGTCGATGGTGCGGCCGTCATACTGGATCTTCGTCTGCTCGATGGGGGGGTTGGCCTTGAGCGCTTCCATGATCCGGTTGCGCAGATAGTAGGGGCTGCCGCCCGAGATTTTCTGCATCTCACGCACGTTCTCCTCGAGAACAGCGATGACCAGCGGATTGCCGCTGCGCGCCAGGTTCTCCAGGGCACGGCCGCGGGCGCCGGTGAACAGGTCGATCTTGATCGAGTCCTCGGCGCCCTTCGGGCCGACCGTGAGCTTCACCTCGTCCTCGAACGAGGGAGCGAGATCCTTGCCGTCGGCCTTCCTGACGTAGCGGTAGGACAGCTCGGAGCCGTTCTCGACCTTCTTCAGGAACGGGGCGTAGAACACGAGATCGACCGCCGTCGGCGCGGCGTAGGCCGGCGCCGCCATCACCACGGACAAAGCAAGCCCAGCCGCGAAGCTGCAGCCGGTAACGAAACGACGCATAGGGCAAGCCTTCCTAGACGAGAGCGGGGGCTTCATCCGCGGCGGAAGCGCTGTCGCGGGCCGCGGCGCCCCCCTTCTTATGCCCGTATTATGCACCGCCGCGCCCGGTCGCGCCAATACGCCGCCAGGCCGCAGCGACTCACGTCGGCGCGAACATGAAGCCGCGGCCGCGCACCGTCACGATCAGCCGGCCGCCTTCAGGCATCGCCTCGCTCAGCTTGTGGCGCAGATAGCCGATATAGACGTCGACGACGTTGAGAGACGCGCCCCCGTGGCCCGCCCAGAGAGCCGCGAAGATGTCGGCGCGGCTGAGCGGCTCCCCTGTGTGGCGCATCAGCAGCGCCAGCAGGTCGACCTCCCGCTCAGTCAGCCGCGCGGAGCCATCCGGCGTGATGGCGGTGCGGGTTTCGAGGTCGAGATCGAGCGGCGGCACGATCAGGTGGCGCTGGTCCGTCGCGCTGGTCTCGCGCCGCATCTCCTGGACACGCACCCGCGCCAGCAACTCCTCGAAATCGAACGGCTTCACGAGATAATCGTCGGCGCCCGCGAGCAATCCCTCGGTGCGGTCCGAGACGCTCGATTTCGCCGACAGCATGATGATCGGCGCCGTCTGGCCGGCCGCGCGCAGCGCCTTGCACACGTCGATCCCCGACCGCCCCGGCAGCATGACGTCAAGGATGATCGCGCAGAGCGGCTTGCCGGTCGCGACGGCGAGCGCCGCCTCCCCGTCGCCCACGAGTTCGACGTCGTAGCTCTCGGCGGCGAAGCCGCGTCGCAGCACCGATCCGATGTCGGCGTCGTCTTCCACGATCAGGATGGTCATGAAGCGGCTCCGATGACGAGTCGCGGCGCGTGCGCCGGCAGACGAATGGTGACGATTGTTCCGGAGGGCAGTCCGCCTCCTCCGGTGCTGCTGTCGATCGCGATCTCTCCGCCGTGGCGTTCGACGACCCAGCGCGCGAGAGCGAGGCCGATGCCGAAGCCCGACCCCTCCTTCTGATCAGCCCCCCGATAGAAGCGCTCGAAGATTCTGGGAAGGTCGGCCTCCGGGATTCCAGCGCCGTCGTCGGCCACCAGAACCTCCGCCGAACCATCGCGGGAGGCGTGCACGTCGAGGCGAACCGCGCCGCCCGGCGGGGTGTGGCGGATCGCGTTCGCGATCAGGCCCTCGATCACCTGCCGAAGCCAATCGGCGTCCGCCTCCACGACCGGATCGACCGCGAACGGGCCGGCATGCAGCTTGACGCGGGCGGCCTTCGCGCCTGCCTCGGCGCTGTCGGCGGCGGTCTGCACGATCTCCGCCAGGGACACGGGAGAGAAGTCGAGCTCAAGCTGGCCGCTCTCGGAGCGGGCGACGCGCAACAGGTCCTCGACCCGGCGGTGCAGGGCGCGGGCCCGCGCCCGGATCGTGCCGAGAGCCCCGCGCAGGGTCGCGGCGTCCGGCTGGCCGCGGAGCGAGATGTCGACCTCCCCTAGGATCACGGTGAGCGGCGTCCGCAGTTCGTGGCTGACGTCCGTGAAGAACCGGCGGCGGGCGCGATCGATGTCCGAGAGACGGGCGTTCGCCTCGCGCAGTTCGGCCGTGCGCGCGTTCACGACCTCCTGAAGCCGCAGTTGCGCTTTCATCAGGCGCTCCTCCCGCCGCGAGAGCTGGAGCGCCATCCGGTTGAACCTCATCATCAACAGGCTGAGCTCGTCATGGCCGCGCACCGGCAGACGCGTCGCCGTCTGCCCTCGGGCGATCGCGGCTGCGGCGCCGGCCACCCGGGACACCCGCGCCAGCAAAGGGCTGGCGATCGCCCGATAGAGCAGAAAGGCGATCAGCGCAGCCGCGGTCACGGCGGCGATTGATATCGGCGCAAGGCGGGCGCGCAGATCCGCCATGGCCTCGGTCGCGGCGCGTGCGGCCGCGCGCTCCTCCTCGATCGCTTGGCCCAGCGCCGGAGAGAAGCCGCTTGCGAACTCGTCGAGCGCGACCTTGACCCGCGCGGCGGCGTCCGACTGGCCGCCCCTGGCGTCCCTGATCGCCTGCAACGTCTGGCGGTCGAGGAAGTCGAATCGAGCACGCATGAACGCGAAGACGCGGCTGCGGGCGGCGACCAGCGTCGCGGCCTCCTCGTCAGTCTGTCGTTCGAACTCGCGGGCGACCTCGTCATTCAGCCGCTCGAACGCCTCCTGGACGCGCTTGCGCGGCGGCGACAGGCGATCGGACTGCAACTCGCTCGTCTGCGTGGTCTGAAGGGCGGTCAGCGCATAGTCCGTCACCCGCCCGGACACCGCAGAGAGCAGTTCGAGCCGTCGTTGCGCGGAGGAAAGCTCGCTGACGTGGCCGCTCGCGACGCCGAGCGTCCATGCGACGGCGAACGCGGCCGCGCCGGTCACGATCACCACGGTCGCGACCAGCACCGCGAGACGGAATCTCAGAGATTGGTACGCGCGTCGCCACATGCGGCGGACCTTAGGAAGCCGGAGCGGGGTTCTCCGCCCCGGCGATTTCGCGGACGCGCCGGGCCTTGCGGCCGACGGCGGCTTCACTTCTTGTTCAACGCTTTCTTCGCGTCAGCGACCGCGTCGAGGCACTCGTCATACTCCTTCTCGCCCTTCTCCCGCTCGGCGACCCGCAGGGCCGTCTTGAGGGCTTCGGCGACGGCGGGCGGGTGCGAGCCTGCGGCCTCGGCCTTGATCATCGCGATTCCGGCGTCGCAGTCCGACGCCTCGTCGGCTTGCGCCGTCGCTCCGGCGAACGCCAGACCGGCCGCCGCCAGCCAAAACACCTTCATCATGCGCGCCACCCTCATTTGGCGATGATCCTGCCGGTCATGCCATGACCCTCGAGGCCGTCGATCCACCACTTGAACTCGCCCGGACGGATGACGACGAACTCCAGACGGATCGCGCCCGCGTCGTCCCACTCAAGATGGTGCGGCGATCCGGGGCCGTGGATCTCAAGATGATTGATGACGATCTGGTTGATCCAGATGTTGCGGAAGAACTCGGGCGAGAAGAACTTGTATTCCTTCCCGCCTTTCGAGACGATATCGAGCCTGTAGGACTTGCCCGCCTCGAGCTCGATATCCTTCTGGCTCACGGCGTAGTCGTTGCCCTGGTCGTCACCGAACACGAGATCGGGCAGGTTGGTGCGCCCTTTGGCGAGATCGACTGCGTGTGCGGGGGCGGCGGCGACGAGCGCGACGGCCATCCCCAGCAAGGCGACATAGCGTTTCAACATTCCTCGTCTCCCGTTGCGGCCCTTTCGGGCTCTTTTGACGCCGGTCAGGGCGGGGGAGCCGCGCCGCACGGCTGGCCGTCCACCACCCAGACGCCGGCTTATCCTGGACTATCTCGGAGGATGGCAAGCCTTCACGGTCCACGCCGGCGCTTGGACGAGGCGCGCCGCGCTCGCGCCTTGCGCCCAGGCGCCGCGCGGCTCCCGACCGTAGATTCCCCGCCTCCAGCCGGAGGTTGCAGAAGACTAGGTCCGACGAGCGGTCGCGTCTATACTCGCGACCGCTTATTCTTTTATTATAATGCTGCGCTTAGAGCTCCCTTATTCGGCGTTCCGAGTGACCCGGACCTGCCCCGGTCGTTCGCACTTCCACCTTGAGATCTGCCATTCGGGGTGATCGCCCGCCCACTCGGCCAGAACGGGCACCGCGGCCACCATGCACATGCGGGATTCGCCCGCGTCCGGGCTCATGAGGACCCGCTCCTCGCGACAGGATTCGGGCGACGCGGCGAGGCACGCTAACAGGACGAGGTCCATGTCGGTCTCCTGGCGAAACTCCGGCTGAAGCCGGCGACAAGAGAGAAGTGTACGCGCCTTATTGTGCGTCGCAATAATTTTTGGTGCACTGCGATGAGCCGGGCTGAAGACCTCGGTGCGCAGGACGTTTGGCGGCCAGGAGGCGACGAGCGGTCGCGCCTTATAAGAAGGCCTTGCCGTTTGAGCGTGGTCGCGACTAGTGTGCGCCCGCATGTCCTTATTCGAAGCTATCAGGCCAACCGGTTCGGTCTCCGCCGAACGCAGTCGCAACGATAGCCTGGGGCATCGAGTCGGTGGCGGCCATTGAGGCGCGCCGACTACACCATGGCTTAAAGCTGGGAGGATGCTTATGGCGAAGATTACCAAGACGCTCATCGGTGAGTCGCTGGTTGGCGACGGCAATGAGGTCGCTCACATCGACCTGATCATCGGCCCGCGCGGCTCGACGGCCGAGTCGGCGTTCGTCAACGCTCTGACGAACAACAAGGACGGTTTCACCTCGCTTCTCGCGGTCGTGACCCCGAACCTGCTCGCCAAGCCGAACACGATCCTGTTCAACAAGGTCACCATCAAGGACGCCCGTCAGGCCGTTCAGATGTTTGGCCCGGCTCAGTACGGCGTCGCGAAGGCTGTCGTCGACAGCGTCGCGGAAGGCGTGATCCCTGAGGACGAAGCCGACGACCTGTTCATCTCGGTCGGCGTGTTCATCCACTGGGAAGCTGCGGACGACGCCAAGATCCAGCAGTACAACTACGAGGCGACCAAGGAAGCCCTGAAGCGCGCCGTCACCGGCGAGCCGAAGGCCAAGGACGTCGTGGCGCAGGCCGCGACGGCGAAGCACCCCTTCGCCGCCAACGCATAGAGCGGAAACCACCCTGGACAGACCCCGCCTGCAGCAAAGCCTCCAGGCCTGCTCCAGCGGTTGGCCGCCCTGCTCTTTGGCAAATGAGACGGTCGGCGACGGCCCGAAGCGCAAGCTTCGGGCCGTTTCCGCGTTTCGACGCTAACTAGAAAACCTCGGATCCGCGCCTTCAGGCCGCGACCGTAGGGCCCGCGCCCAGGACGGTTCCGCGCACGCGCTCGACCTCGCCGGCGGCGAGCCGCCCTTCCCGGCTGAGCTCCACCCTGACATCGCGCACCACCCGCACGGGCGGCCCGCCGAGCACGACCACGCGGTCCGCCAGACGCACGGCCTCGTGGCTGTCATGGGTCACGAACAGCACCGTCGTCGGCCGCGCCTCGATCAGCTCCGCCAGAAGGTCCCGGAGGCGGCTGGCGTTCGCCTCGTCGAGCGAAACGAACGGCTCGTCCATCAGCAGCAGTTCAGGCTCCAGCGCGAAGGCGCGCGCAAGCGCGACCCGGCGCTGCATGCCGAGCGAGAGGCGCTCCGGATAGACCTCTTCCGCGTCGCCGAGGCCCATGTCGCTCAGAACCGAGCGCGCCCGGTTCAGACTGTCGGCTCCGGGCGGCAGCGGCAGCAGCACGTTCTGCAGCACCGTCCGCCACGGCAGCAGCCGCGGGCTCTGGAAGACATAGGCGATCCGCGGATTCGGTCCGCCTGAGAACGAGATCCTGCCCTCGAAGCCGCGATCCACGCCCGCGATCATGTTGAGCAGCGTCGTCTTGCCGAGGCCCGAGGGTCCGAGCAGCGCCACGAAGCTCCGATCGGCGAGCTCGAGCCGGAAATCCCGGTAAAGCGCGCGCGCCGGCGCGCCGCGGGCCGCCGGAAACGTCTTCTCGTCGATCTCGATCGTGACGCCCGTCACCGCCGCCACCTGTTCACGGCCCGCTCCCAGGGCTGGATGATTCCGAGCTCGATCGCCTGGACGATCAGGCCAAACGCCAGCGCATAGGCCAGGATCGTCGCGACGTCGAACAGCTGGAAGGCCGTCTGAAGCTCGAAACCGACGCCGTTAGGCCGGCCAAGCAGCTCGACCACGAGCACGATCTTCCAGACCAGGGCGAGCCCGGAGCGCGCCGCGGCCGCGAAATAGGGAGAAAGCTGCGGCAGTATGACGTGCCTGAGCGTCTTCCAGCGCCCGAAGCGATAGACGGCGGCCATCTCCGCCAGGTCGCGGCTCAGCGCGGCCGCCCCTTCCCTCAGCGTCACGGCCACGTTCGGGATCTTGTTGATGGCGACCGCGGCCACCGCGGCCGCTTCGATCAGGCCGAACCAGACGTAACATAGGATGATGATGACGAGCGCCGGCAGGTTCAGGAACAGAACCACCCAGGGGCCGAGCAGGCGGTCAGCCGTGCGCGACATGCCAAGCAGGATGCCGAGCGCGGATCCGAGGGTCATGGCGATGAAGAAGCTCGCCGCGACGCGCGCCATCGTGATCAGCAAATTGCTCTGCAACGCGCCGGTCTTGGCCGCCGCGATCAGGGCGTCGAGCACGAGGTCCGGCGTCGGCAGAAGCCTGAAATCCTGCCGCAGCAGCGCCACCGCCCACCAGACTGCCACGAACATGGCGAGCGACAGAGCCCACCATCCCAGTCGACCCGCCGCCGCCAACTGACCGCCTCAGACCTTCGGGGACCAGAACAGCGCGGGATCGAAATGCGGGTTCGGGCCGACGAACTCCGCGCCCCCGAGGTCGGCCAGGAGCTCATAGAGCTTCTGCGACGACTTCAGGTCGGCCTCGGTCCAGGGACCGGGGACGCCGGACCGGAAATAGTCCCTCAGCCTCGCGAACTCCGCGTCCGACTTCACCTGCATGCTGGGGCGAAGGCGCTCCCAGGCCGCGTCGGAGGTCTTGAGCGTCGCATTGGCCGCGGCCACGGCGCGGAAAAAGCCTTCGACCTGCGCGCCGGCCTTGTCGAGCAGCGTTTCGCGCCAGACGAAGCCCACAAGCGGCGGCGGCGGCGTCAGGCCGAGCTGCTTCATGACGTCGCTCATGTCGACGAGGCGACGATATCCGCCCGCGTCCAGACGGGCCGCATAGTTCCAGTAGGTCAGGACGCCGTCGACGCGGCCAAGCCTCAGCTGCTCCGAGAGCAGCGGCGGGGCGCCGAACACCGGCTCCAGCATGGTCGCGATGTCGCCGTCGACCTTGTCGTGCGCATAGGCCCGCAGCAGCAGCCAGCTCTTGTCGAGCGGTCCGCCGGCGACGCCGAGCTTCTTGCCCTTGAGATCCGCGATCGAAGCGATCCCCGAGTCGCCGCCGACCATGACCGCCCCAAGCGCCGACGAGTAGGGCGCGAAACGGAACGGCTCGCCGTCCAGTCGACGGCGCATCGCCCACGGCCAGTCGCTCACCGCAAGGTCGCTGTCACCGGCCTGCAGGGAGACGGTCAGGGCCTGAGTCGAGGCGAGCTCGGTGCGGGCCATCGTGACCCCCTCCCGCGCGTCGAAGCCCTCCGCGTGGATCGTGTCGAGCAGCCAGTTCACGGTGCCGAACTTCAGGGTCGCGATACGCAGCGGCGCGGCGGCCGAGGCCAACGCGGGACGCAGCGCCGCCATGGCGGCGGCGCCTGCGCAGGCCGCGAGAGCAGCCCGGCGCGAAAGGCTCAGCGGGCTCATCAGGAAGCCTTCGGCTCAGCGGCCCGGGCAAAAGGCGCGGAGCACGAGGCCGCGAGCGCGCCGAACAGTGGAATCGCTGTGATGCGATGCATCGGCTCCTCCCCGGGGTCTTTCTTTTTACGGCGCTTCCGCTGCCCCTCGGCGCTCTGCGGAACGCCATACAGGATAAATTGCTGCCATGAACAGGTGAATCAAGCAAACGTCAGTACTTATTATTCTCTTATGCATTGCATTTGGCGGGAGCGAGAATATGGAATCGCTGGGAAATGTTCCTTGGTCGGTCGAGCCGGGTCGGATGCGGCGCTCTGCCTCATGACGACCCGCTCTCGACTTCGGCGGAACGGCGTCCAATAAGAACGGCACGGGCGGCGCGACCGCCCGCAGGAGGCGCTCATGATCGTCTTTTCCACCTGCTCCAGAGGCGGTCTGGCGTGAGGAGCGTCGCGACCTGCATCGTAGCGGCGCTGCTCGCGACCGGGGTGCCCGCGGTCGCCCAGACTGCGCCCGCCGCGCCCGCCCCCGCCCCCGCAACGCCAGGTCCCACGCCCAAGAACGCGGCCGCGCCGATGGAATTGACCTTCGGCGTGTTGCGTCAGTTTCCCGAAAATCCGCCGTGGTGGAACAACATCGTGACGTTGCCGCCGCAGGATGACGGCATCGCGGGCGCGAGCCTCGGCATTCTGGACAACAACACCACCGGCAGGTTCCTCAAACAGGACTTCAAGATCGTCGCCCAGGAGTTGGTGCCGAACGACGCCGACCCGATGCCGGCCTTCAACCGCATCCTGGAAAGCGGGGCGAAGTTCATCCTGCTCGCGGTTCCGGCCGATGCGCTGGTGAAGATGGCCGACGCCGCCAAGGGCAAGGACGTCATCCTGTTCAACGTCGGCGCGACCGACGACCGGCTCCGCGGAGCCGACTGCCGGGCCGACGTGCTCCACACCGCCCCCAGCAGGGCGATGCTGACGGACGCGGTCGCCCAGTACCTCGTCACCAAGCGCTGGTCCAAATGGCTGCTGCTGGTCGGGCGTCGTCCGGACGACAAACTCTACGCCGAGGCGGTCAGACGGTCGGCCAAGAAGTTCGGCGCCAAGATCGTCGACGAGCGGGCCTGGGACTTCGGGCCTGACGCCCGCGAGACCGGCAACGACATCATTCCCGTCTTCACGCAGGGCGCGAGCTACGACGTCATCGTCATCGCGGACGAGCTCGGCGAGTTCGGGCCGCTGATCGCCTATCGCAGCTGGGACCCCCGGCCGACAGTCGGCACCGCCGGGCTGAGAGCCACGACCTGGAACGTCACCGTGACCGGATGGGGCGCGGAGCAGATCCAGAACCGCTTCTTCCGGCAGTCGAAGCGCGGCATGCGCCCGCTCGATTTCCAGATGTGGCTGGCGATGCGGACGATCGGCGAGGCCGCCGCGCGCACCCGCTCCAACGACCCCGCCAAGCTGCGCGAGTTCATCTTCGGGCGGGATTTCGAGCTTGCGGGCTTCAAGGGCGGTTCTTTCACCTACAGGCCCTGGGATAACCAGCTCCGTCAGCCGATCGTGCTGACGACGGACGAAGCGCTGGTCACCGCGTCGCCGCAGCCGGGCTTCCTGCACCAGACCAACCCGCTCGACACGATTGGCTTCGACAAGCCGGAGAGCCAGTGTCGTTTCAACGCTCAGTGACAACGGCTGGCCACTCTCAGCCGCCCTCGTCTCACGCTGGAGATCGCCGATGAACTCTCGTCTGTCCGGCCGGGCGTCGCTTGCGCTCGTGAGGACCATGACGGCCGGGGTCGCGCTCGCCGCCCTCGCCGCGTTCCCTGCGCCGGCCTGGGCCGGCAAGGTGTTCGTGACCAACGAGCGCGATCACACCATGACGGTGCTCGACAGCGACTCGCTGAACATCATCGAGACGGTCAAGACGGGCCGCCGTCCGCGCGGGGTCACCGCCAGTCCCGACGGCAAGCTCATCTATGTCTGCGCGTCCGACGACGACCGCGTCGAGGTCTATGACGCCAACGACTACCGCCTCGTGAAGACGCTGCCGTCCGGGCCCGACCCGGAGCTGTTCGTCCTGCACCCTTCGGGGAACCCGCTCTACATCGCCAACGAGGATGACGCGCTCGTCACCATCGTGAACACCGAGACCGGCCAGGTCGAGGGTGAGATCCCGGTCGGCGTCGAGCCTGAAGGCATGGGGATCTCCCCGGACGGCAAGCTCCTGGTCAACACCTCCGAGACCACGAGCATGGCGCATTTCATCGACACGCAGACCAAGCAGATCGTGGAGAACGTGCTGGTCGACAGCCGGCCGCGCGTCGCCACGTTCACGCCCGACGGCAAGCACACCTGGGTTTCGGCCGAGGTGGGCGGCACGGTCTCGGTGATCGACAACGCCACGCACCAGGTGGTGAAGAAGCTCACCTTCTCGATCCCCGGGGTGAACGAAGAGGCGATCCAGCCGGTCGGCATTCGCATCACGGACGACGGAAAGACCGCCTTCGTCGCGCTGGGCCCGGCCAACAGGGTGGCGGTCGTCGACGTCCCCACCTATGAGACGAAGGCGTATCTGCTTGTCGGCCAGCGTGTCTGGCAGCTGGCGTTCTCGCCGGACGGCAAGACCCTCTACACCACCAACGGCAACTCCAACGACGTGTCCGTGATCGATGTCGACAGCCTCAAGGTGAAGAAGTCGGTCGCGGTCGGTCGGGCGCCATGGGGCGTGGTGGCCATCCCGTGACAATCCACGCGCTGGCGCGGCCGGGCCGGCGGCCTAGATGAGCCCAGTGATGACGATCGCACCGCAGAGCCGCGCGCCGGGCGCGCCTTCCGAACCGGCTCTCAGCGTGACCGGCGTCACCCACACGTTCGGCGCGCGTAAGGCCCTGGATGACGTTACGCTGGAGGCGCCTCGCGGCGCCTTCACGGCTCTTGTCGGTCAGAACGGCGCAGGCAAGACCACGCTGTTCTCCCTGATCACACGGCTTTACGACAACCGTTCCGGGACTATCCGGGTCCTCGGCCACGACGTCCGGCGGGATCCGGCTGGGGCGCTGTCGCAGCTCGGGGTGGTGTTTCAGTCCCGCACGCTCGATCTTGAGCTGACCGTTCTCCAGAACCTGCTCTACCACGCGGCGCTTCACGGCATCGGGCGGCGTGAGGCCAAGGAACGCGCTTACGTCGCGCTGCGCCGCGTGAACCTCGAGGCGCGGGCCAAGGATCGCGTCCGGGCGCTCTCCGGCGGCCAGATGCGACGGGTCGAGATTGCGCGCGCGCTGCTCCACCAGCCGAGCCTTCTTCTGCTCGATGAGCCCACCACCGGCCTCGACATCGGTTCCCGCCGCACTCTCATCGAAGAGGTCCGGCGCCTGATCGATGAAGACGGAATCGGCGTGCTCTGGGCCACCCATCTGGTCGACGAGATCGAGGTGGCGGATCGGGTGGTCGTGCTCCACAAGGGCAAGGTGATGGCCGACGGCACTGTCGACGAACTGAGAGCGATGGCGGGCGCCGAGGACGTCGGCGCCGCGTTCCTCGCCGTCGTGGGCGCGGACGACGCAGAGGCGGTGGTTCTGGCCCGGAGGGCTTCGGCGTGACGATCGCCACGACGGCTCCGCGGGTGGAGCGGAGCATCACTGCGGGCGGCTATCTGGTTTGCCTCGGCGGCATCGTCTGGCGCGAGAGCCTGCGCTTTCTGCACCAGCGCGGGCGGTTCCTCTCCGCGCTGGTCAGGCCGCTCGTCTGGCTCTTCATCTTCGCCGCCGGCTTCCGGGCCACGCTCGGCGTCTCGATCATCCCGCCCTATGAGACCTATATCCTCTACGAGGTTTACATCGCGCCGGGGCTGATCGCGATGATCCAGCTGTTCAACGGCCTGCAATCGTCGCTCTCGATGGTCTACGACCGCGAGGTCGGGGCGATGCGCATCCTGCTGGTCAGCCCCTACCCTCGCTGGTTCCTGCTGGTCTCCAAGCTGGTCGCCGGCATCGCGGTTTCCTTGCTGCAGGTCTATGCGTTCCTGCTGGTCGCCTATTTCTGGGACGTCCGCCCGGACGATCCCATCGGCTACCTGACGGTGCTGCCCGCTCTGATCCTGACCGGCTTCATGCTGGGCGCGATGGGCCTTGCGATGTCGTCGGTGTTCAAGCAGCTCGAGAACTTCGCGAGCGTGATGAACTTCGTCATCTTCCCGATGTTCTTCGCCTCGTCGGCGCTCTACCCGCTGTGGCGGGTGCAGCAGTCCAGCATCCTGCTCTACGAGATCTGCCGCTATAACCCGTTCACTTCGGCGGTCGAGCTGATCCGGTTCGCGCTCTACCGCCAGGTCGATTGGACGTCCCTTGCGGTCGTCGCCGGCTGCTCCGTCGTGTTCCTGGCGGCGGCGATCTTCGCCTATGATCCATCCACCGGCCTGACCTCCCGGCGGGGCGGCCCGGACGCCGCGAAATGACAGCGCCGTTGTCGCGTTCAGGAGAAGGAATAGCCATGAGACGCACGGTCCGGCCTCTGGTCTTCGGCGCGGCCGTTCTCCTCGCGCTGGCGTCCGCGGCTTCGGCGCAGCCGAAGACGCCGCTCCCACCGCGCGACACGCCGAGGGCGCCGCAGCCCGGCCAAAGCGGACCAGCGTTTTGGAGTCCTTGCCGGTCAGCTCGTTCTGGGTGGCTGAGGGCATCGCGATGTCGCACGGCACGCTCCAGATCGAGCCGCCTTCGACATAGCGCGCC
>NZ_JBJKEX010000595.1:0-1000 GCF_045505405.1 Hansschlegelia beijingensis
GACCAGCGCCTGCGACCCGACGTACAGCCCGTCATTCCCGCAGCGGCGGCGATCAGCCGATCCCGCGCGGCGCCGACTGCGGGAATGACGGGCTGGACGTCGGGTCGCAGGCGCTGGTCGCTCTCCCCCGCCAGGCTCTGGATCGGGCGCAGCGGGGAGGTCAGATAGCTCCACGCGCCCGACTGCGCCTCTGCCCGGCGCGAACCGTCCGAGACCGCGACCGTGAAGGACGGGATGGTCTGCTCGCCGGTTTCGAGCGCCGAATAGAAGGTCTGGTACTCGGCGGCGATCCGGTAGCGCGTCCCGCCTCCGGGCGCCGCCTGCTCGGTCACGTCGATCGAGCGGAGCTCCAGCGAATAGGTGAGCGGGCCCGGCCGCGGCAGGGTCGAGCCGTCGAGCTTGAAGGGGGCGTCGACGTCGACGGTCGTGGTGAGCTTCAGCACGTCGCCGAGCAGCACGCCGAACGGCCGCGGGCCTTCGGTCCGGACGCTGCGGATCTGCGCCGCCGCGGTTCCGGCCGACACCAGCAGGACCAGAGCGGCCGCAATGGCAAGCCGGGCCACTACGCGCCTCCGGAGAGCAGATAATCGGCGAAAGCGTCGGCGTCGAAACGGTCCACGAGATCGAAGGCCGGCCTGCCGTGACGCAGGAAAATCCGCTCCAGCTCCGCGCGCCGGCGGCGGCTCTTGTCGAGCCACGCCTCGCGCAGGGCCTTGCGCATCAGCACGAGACGCCGCCGCCCGGTCTCGAGGTCGCGTGTCTCCACGAGGCCGAAGGCGGGCAGCCGGCGCTCGACGGCCGTCGAGCGCACCACGATCGGCGCCACGTCGTGACGCCACAGGCCGGCGAGGAGCGCGTCCGTGGTCGCGGCGGGGAGCAGGAAATCCGAGACCACGAACACCAGCGAGCGCCGGGCGGGGAGCTGGTCCAGGCTCTCCAACAGGCCCGCGACGCCGCTCCCCTCGCCCGGCTCGCTCCTGAGCGCGCGCCACACCTCCTC
>NZ_JBJKEX010000596.1:0-989 GCF_045505405.1 Hansschlegelia beijingensis
GGCCGCCGCGAGCACCGCCGCCTCGGCCGCGAAGGCCGCGCTCGCGATCTCGCCGACCGCCTGCTGCAGGATCGGGTCGTCGGCCGGCTTCTCGGCCGGCGCGAAGGAGAAGGAGCGGGCGCGGCGCTTCACCAGCGCGGCGGCGTCGGAGGCAGCGGAGCGGATGATCCCGGCGACGATCGAGGTGAGGAACAGCTGCTGGAAGGAGCCGTGATAGGGCCGGTCGTAGGCGAGGCCGCGGCTCTCGTCGTCGAACACCGCCTCGTGTCGGGCGACGGTCGCGTTGTCGAAGATCGTGGTTCCGGTGCCCGTGAGGCGTTGCCCGAAGCCGTCCCAGTCGTCGAGGCGCGTCACGCCCTCGCGGCCGACCGGGATCACCACGGTCACGAAGCGGCCCGCGAGGTCCTGCGCGCGCACCGTGACGTAGTCGGCGAACAGCGTGCCGGTGCTGAAATACTTGGTTCCGTTCAGCACATAGCCGTCGCCGCTGGGGCTGAGCCTGGTGTCGAAGTCGACGCCGCCGACGCTCCGGTTGTTGAGCTCCGTCATCGCGAGGCCGACGATCTCGCCGCCGGCGACCAGCCGCGCCCAGCGTCGATGCGCTCCCCCGGGCGCGGGCTGGCAGAAGCGCTCGACGAAGCCGAAATGGTTGCGCAGGATCTGCGCCACGTTCGGGTCCGCCTCGCCGAGCGCTATGACGGTCGCGAACACCTCGCGCAGCGAGGCGCCGCCGCCGCCTTCGTCCTTCGGCACGCGGAGCGCGCCGAGCCGCGCGCGGCGGACGAGATCCACCTGCTCGAACGGCAGGATGCGCTTGGCGTCCCGTTCGGATGCGCCTTGGGCGATCCCGGCGAGCAGGGCCTTCAGCTCCGGAGAGCCGAGGCGCGGGATGGCCGATCCGTTGAACCGGACGGCCGGGGCGATAGCGTTCATCGGATCCTCTTCGGGCGACAGGCGGGGGCGCCTGGGCGCCGCGGCCCGCGCGTGCG
>NZ_JBJKEX010000597.1:0-988 GCF_045505405.1 Hansschlegelia beijingensis
AGGAAGGCTGGACATCGAAACCCCGAGCGGGACGAGTGGCACGTCACCGCGAACTCGAGGTCTCACCCGTCACGCGTGGTCGCCCACGCCCGATGGCTCGCCCACCATCGGTGCACCCCGCCCGACGCGTTCGCGTGTGACCACACGACTGACGGCAGGTCTCCTGGCTCGCGGGTCGTAGCTCGCTCCGTCGCCTTCCCAGACCGGCAGGGTCCAGTGGCCGATGACGAAGTCGCTCGCCGCTCACAGTAGCGGGGGCTGCCGCGGCCTGAGGTCCGAAAACCCGCACCGCGTTCCCTTTTGATCCCCGAGGGGAACCGTCGCGGCGGACGCTATGGCGGGAATGTGGGCGGTGTCAACGCGGCCAGGGACTGAAACCTCCGCGACGTTTGGCCGTCCTCTGGGCCGTGCTCGCAAGTTCATGCCGCCCGCCGTCACGCAGCTGGCGGTCGCTGAGAAACTCGCTAGAAGGCGCTTGCACGGACCTTGGCGTCCCGAACAGAGCGAGGGTTCGCCTCCAAATGAACGATCTAAGACGCGCCAACCGAGCGTTCCGGATCGTCTTTGATCGCCCCATCCTCGCAGCCCTGTTCGACGCGCCACAGTCGATCCTGAGCTGGTCGCTGAACCGGCCGGGCTTTCAGAGCGGCAACGCGGTCGTCTGGCGCGAGGTGCGCGACGCCGACCTGCCTCTCGACGTCAATCCAGCGGCGCTGCTCGACAAATGGCTGGTCGAGGCAGGACACCCGGGCGCCATAGGCCTTCTCACCTCGCGGGATGTCGCCCGGCATCATGCTGCCGACGCCGTATGTGACGACGTCGTCTGCTCCTGCCTCGTGACCGTCGGACTGAGCAACGGCGGGCGCGTCGGGCAACCGGCGCGCACGGAGCTCGCCTTGGTCGGCACGATCAACATCCTCGTGCATGTCTCAAAGCCGCTCGCTCATGCGGCGCTTATCGAGGCCGTTTCGATCGCGACCCAGGCCCG
>NZ_JBJKEX010000598.1:0-988 GCF_045505405.1 Hansschlegelia beijingensis
GGGGTCGCGGTCGCGGCCAATGTCGCGGGACAGGACGCCGCGGCGGCCGCCGCCGCGCTCGCGGAAGGGCGCGTCCCGGCAGGCACGGAAGCGCTGGATTCCGAGGGACTTGCGGGCTCGTACAACCGCAAGCTCCGCAAGCGCGAGATCGCCTATGTGGCGCCCCTGAACGCGCAGACGGCGGCTGATTTCGAGGCCCGCAGCTTCGCCGGCTCCTACAAGGGCGTGACCGACGTCGTCACCAAATATGTCTGGCCGCTGCCGGCCCGGATCGTGACCAAATGGTGCGCCGTGATGGGCGTCACGCCGAACCAGGTGACGATGGTCAGCCTGCTTCTGGTGTTCGTCGCGCTCTGGCTGTTCTGGACCGGCCACTATGGCTGGGGCCTGGTCGCGGCCTGGATCATGACCTTCCTGGACACGGTCGACGGCAAGCTCGCCCGCGTCACCATGACCTACTCCAAGTTCGGCGACGTGCTCGACCACGGCATCGATCTCGTCCATCCGCCGTTCTGGTGGTGGGCCTGGATCGTCGGCCTGCCGGCCGTCGGCCTGCCGCTCGAACGCCCCGGCCTCGCGGTCGGCGTCATCGTCGGCGGCTATGTGGTCCAGCGCCTGCTGGAGGGCGCGTTCCTGCGGCTGTTCGGCATGCACATGCATGTCTGGCGGCCGTTCGACAGCTTCTTCCGGCTGATCACCGCGCGCCGCAACCCGAACCTCGTGATCCTCACCGTGTTCACGCTGTTCGGCCGGCCGGACCTCGGCATGATCGTGGTGCTGTGGTGGATCGTGCTGTCGCTCGTCGTCCACGCGGCGCAGGTCGTGCAGGGGATCATCGCCAGCCGGAAGGGGCCGGTGACCTCCTGGCTGTCGGCGTGAGCCGGCTCGGGATCGTCGCGGGACAGGTCGTCGAGCGCCTGGCCGCCGAGGCCGGACTCGAGCGCGTAGGACATCAGCATGACGTCGTCATAGGTCCTGAGCGTGATCC
>NZ_JBJKEX010000599.1:0-987 GCF_045505405.1 Hansschlegelia beijingensis
CGAGCGTCTTGCGAGCCTGCCGTCGACGCGCGACCCGGCCGCTCGGGAGCTGCTGCGCGCGCGGCTCGCCGAAGCGATGGGGCAAACCGAGCGGGCGCTCTCCGTCTACAAGGCCGTGATCCGCGGCGGCAGCCCCGCGGCGGCCGCCGAGGCCGATCTGCGCGCGGTCGAGCTTCGGCTGCGCCGCGATGAGATCAGCGAGGGCGACGCCATCATGAGGCTGGAGCGCCTGGTGGCGGGCTGGCGCGGCGACTGGATCGAGGCGGAGGCGCTTGCAAGGCTGATCGACCTCTACGGCAAGCAGGAGCGCTGGCGCGACGCCTTCTCGGCGCTGCGTGTGGCGGTCGCGGCGTTCCCGGACGCCGAGAGTTCGCGGACCCTGCAGGACCGGATGCAGGAGCGCTTCACCGAGCTCTTCCTGGGCGGCGGCGTGGACCGCATGTCGAAGCTCGACGCGCTCGCGCTGTTCTACGATTTCAAGGAGCTGAGCCCCGGCGGCAAGCGCGGCGACGAACTCGTCCGGCGGCTGGCCGACAAGCTGGTCGAGGTCGATCTGCTCGACCGGCATGGGAGCGCTGTTCAAGGCGCTCGCCTTCGCCGATCCTCGGCTCGGGCCGCTGCCGGGATTCGCTCCCGCGGCCCCATGAGAGGAGCCGACGCCATGACCGACGCCGCCTTGAGCGAGCCCCCCGCCGAAGCCGCGGTCTTCGTGCAGTCGCGGAAGCTTGCGGCGCTCGCGGGCGTCCGGCACGCCTTCTTCACCCGTCAGGGGGGCGTCTCGAGCGGGCTTTACGCCAGCCTTAACGGCGGCCTTGGGTCGAACGACGACCCGGATGCGGTGCAGGAGAACCGCCGGCGCATGACGGCGGCGCTCGGGCTCTCTGCAGGCCGGCTCGCCGTGCCGTGGCAGGTGCATTCGGCGGAGGCGAGGGACGCTGGTCGATGAGATCTGCCGCAAGCTCGGCGTCTCTGAGGCGACGTTCTACC
>NZ_JBJKEX010000600.1:0-987 GCF_045505405.1 Hansschlegelia beijingensis
GCCCGCAACCCCGCCAGCACCACGGCGGCGACGCTCGGGGCGCGCGGCAGCTCGCGTTCCTGGCGGGGTTGCGGGCGGGCCGGGATCTCCATCAGCAGTCCTCCGACGCCCATCCGGCTGATGTCGCGGCCGCTGAGCGGGAGCTTCGCCAGCAGCCGGTTGAGCACCCAGTCGAAACCGTTCTCCTTGGGGCTGCGCGCGCAGCCCGGGGCGCCGAGAACCGGCACGCCCGCAAGGTCGCCGAGCAGCAGCAGATTGCCCGGATCGACCGGGATTCCCAGCCGGCGGATCTCGCCGCCCGCCGCCTCCAGCGCGGCGGGAATGACGTCGCGCCGGTCGGTGATCGCCGAGGCGCCGAACACGATGATGATCTCGGGCTTCTCGAGGGCCAGCTCGCGCAGGCTGCGGACGAGGCTGCGCTCGTCATGCGGGACCCGGCGCTCGGCCACGAGCTTCGCCCCGGCGGTCGCGAGCCTGCGCTGCAGCACCGTCATGGTCTTCTCGACCACCTTGGGCTCGAGCCCCGGCAGCAGCGTCGATATGGCGGCGACGCGCCTGACCTCGAACGGCGCCAGACGCACCAGCGGCCCATGCGCGCGGGCGAGTTCTTCGGCGCGGGCGACGAGATCCTCCGGCACCGCGAACGGGATGATCTTCACCGTCGCGGCCATGGCGCCCTGTGGGACCAGCGCATGCTCGTCGAGCGTCGCGAGCGTCACCGCCTCGTCGATGTCGTTGAGCGCGTCGACGCCCACGCGATCGACCAGCAGCAGGCCGGCCCGGTCCGAGAAGATATTGGCGCGTCCGGTGAACGCCGGGTCGGCGCGCAGGCCCGGCCCGAGCAGCGCGGCCGCGATGGAGAAACTTGTTCGACGCCAGCCCTACCGAGACCGTGATGCCGATCTCGCGCTCGACTTCCCTGGCGAAGATCGCGTCCGACCTCGACAAGCCGCGCGGGTTCGCCGCGCTGTCGCTGGAGGAGGCGCC
>NZ_JBJKEX010000601.1:0-986 GCF_045505405.1 Hansschlegelia beijingensis
CCACGTCGTTCACCAGCTGGCTCTCGGTGCGGGCCGTCGAGCGCGAGACCAAGCGCATCGCCCCTCAAGGCGGCGGGCGGAACGCCTCCGTTCCGCTGGCTGGTGGACGGTCGGCCGCTGCCTCCAGAACGTCGTCGCGAGACGCTGTGGCCAGTCGCGGGCTCCGGTTTCTCGCGCGTCACGGTGATGGACGCGTCCGGGGCGACCGCCTCCGCGAGCGTCCGGGTGAACTGAATCGGGGAGCGACCGCTCCCCCACGGCTTGATTTTTGCTCCTGCGAGCCTGATATCCCGCGCCTCCCCTGGATGTGACTGCTGATGGAAGAGCGCGCGATGCCGGACCCGACCTCGCCCGGAAACCCCACGCCAGACGACGTCAAGGGCGCCGACGCGCCCCAGACCGACGAGCAACGCGCCGACGGGACCGTGGAGGCGGAAGTGACGGACGCGGCCGCCGGCGCGGACCGGACGGCCGAGCTCGAGGCCGCCGTCGCCGATCTGCGCGACCGGCTGCTCCGCTCGCATGCCGAGATGGAGAATTTGCGCCGCCGGACGGAGCGTGAGGTCCAGGACGCCAAGCGCTACGCGGTGTCCTCCTTCGCGCGCGATCTGCTCGGCGTCGCGGACAATCTGCGGCGCGCGCTGGAGGCTGCGGCCGCCGCCGGAAAGAGCGGCGCGGCCCCGTCCGAGGAAGTCAGCGACCCGGTTTTCGCGGCCCTCGTCGAGGGCGTCGAGCTCACGGAGCGCGAGCTTCAGAAGACGCTCGAGAAGAATGGCGTGAAGAAGCTCGATCCGCGCGGCAAGCCGTTCGACCCGCATCATCATGAGGCCGTGTTCGAGGCCCCGGACCCGAGCGTGCCGTCCGGCACCGTCGTCCAGGTCATGCAGGACGGCTACGTGATCGGCGACCGCATCCTGCGCCCTGCCATGGTGGGCGTCGCGCGAGGCGGCCCGAAGCCCGGCGCCGCGCCGGAGTCCGCCGGCGTC
>NZ_JBJKEX010000602.1:0-984 GCF_045505405.1 Hansschlegelia beijingensis
ACGGCAGCATCGGCGACGGCCACGCCCGCCGTTCCGCCGCGGGGGCGAGGTGGGCAGGCAGCAGGGCGAGGTGACGCGCGCCCCCGACGACCAGTTCGGCCTCCTGGAGCGCACGCAGCGCTTCGCCGGTGAGGGACGCGGAGCCGTTTTCGCCGACGCCGATCACGGTCAGCCACCGCGCGACGGCAGGTTTCTCAACGAGGATGGCGGCGGTCATCAGCGATTCCAGTTCGGCCGGTACCGCTGCAGGCTACCACGCCCCCGGCGCGCCAAGCGTCTCTGCGACCGCCGCCACCGCCTCGTCGACGGTCGCGAATACATTTCCATCCACTGGCGCGGGGCGGTCGACGATGATCACCGGCACCCCCCGCTCGCGCGCCACGGTGAGCTTCGCCTCGGCGGCCGAAGACCCGCTGTTCTTGGTCACGAGGCAGGTCACGCGCCGCTCCTCGAACAAGGCGCGCTCCGCCTCGACGCTGAACGGCCCGCGGTCGAACAGGAAGCTGGCGCGGGGATGGCGGCAGGGCTGTTCGGGCGGATCGATGACGCGGAACAGAAGCTCGAGATCGTGCCGCTTCTCGAAGTGATGCACATGCTGGCGCCCCAGCGTGACGAAACACACCCCGGCCGATGCTGGCGCGACCTCGGCCGCGGCCGCGGCGTCCGGCACGACCCGCCAGTCATCGCCAGGCTGACGCGTCCACTGGGGCCGATCGATGTGGATCAACGGCGTGCCGACCTCCCCGCAGGCGGCGGCGGCGTTGCTCTTCATCCGCGACGCGAAGGGATGCGTGGCGTCCACCACCAGCGCGATGTCCTCCACCGCCAGATAGGCGGCGAAGCCGTCGACGCCGCCGAAGCCGCCGACCCGGCTCGCGCCGAGCGGGTCGCGCCTCCGCTCGGACACCCTTCCGCGATCGCCGAAGCGCGCCCGCGCATTTAGCGTTTCTGACCTGACGGCCGCAAGCCGCAGTTCCGATCCGG
>NZ_JBJKEX010000603.1:0-982 GCF_045505405.1 Hansschlegelia beijingensis
CACGGTCATTTACGTCTGCGCCCATTCGGCCGAGGGCGCGATGGGCATCGTGGTCAACAAGCCGGCGCCGCATATCAGTTTCCCGGACCTTCTGGTGCAACTCGACATCATCACAGTTCGGGAACGGTCCGCTCCTCCTCCACATTGGTCGCCACGAGGTCGATGCCGTGGCGGGCGAGCAGGCCGGCCAGATCGGCCGGATGGATCGAGGCGCCCCGCACCGCATCGGGATCGAGCAGCCGCTCGGCGGCGACCTTGACGAAGCGGACGCCCTTCTGGGCGAGCTCGCGGGGCTCCAGCCTCAGGTCGGCCGTGCGGTCCATCGACAGCCGCACCCCGCGTTCGCGGAAGCCGTCGAGCGCGGCCCGCTGCACCGCGTCGAGCTGCTCGAACTCCGCCTGCCGCAGTTCGAGCACCACCAGACGCGCGCATTCCGACTGGCGATCCAGCGTCGCCCTGATGGCCGCGACGGCGGCGTCGTCCGAGAGCGTGCTCGGCGCGATGTTCACGAACACCGACCCGGTGCGCCCGCTGGCCGCCAGCCGCAAAGCCACCCCGGCCGCGCGCTCCAGCGCCCGGCGGTCGATCTCCGCCAGCCTGCCGGCCGCCGCGGCGACGTCCATGAAGCCTGCGGCCTCGGTGACGACCTCGTTCTCGATCAGCCGCGACAGCGCCTCGTAATGCAGGATGCGCCGGCTCGGCAGCGACACGACCGGCTGAAGATGGACGTCGATGCGGTCGTCGCGCAGGGCGAGCTCGAGCCGCGCCAGAAGGCCGAGGTCCGGGGTCGCCGCGCGGCGAAGGGGCTCAGCCGGAGCCTCCGGTTCGTCCGGGTCGAACGGCTCGAGGTCCGGCCTTGTCCGGCGCGGTTCGAACCCCTGACCTCTGCAGTGCGATTGCAGCGCTCTCCCAACTGAGCTACGGCCCCGCATCCCCGAAGGCGCGCATTTAGGTTGCCCGCCAGCGCACTGTCAAGCGCCGG
>NZ_JBJKEX010000604.1:0-981 GCF_045505405.1 Hansschlegelia beijingensis
GGCCGAAGCCGTGGGCGCGGTGCGCGGAGCCGGCGCGGCGCTCGCGAGTTCGAAGGAGCCCGACGCCGGGGTGATCGGCGCGGCGGAGAACTTGCCGTCGCGACCGAGCCCGACCTGCGCCAGCATGCCCTTGCGCTTGGCGTCGTAATAATAGCCGCTGGCGTAGAGCCGCACGGCGCGATCGCTGTCGCCGCCCGCGACCTTGTAGGCGCCGGCGAGGTAACGAACCGCGTAGGTGAGGTTGGTGTCGGCGTCGAGCAGGCCCGCCGCGGAGCCGCGGTAGCCCATGGCCTGGGCCGTCGCGGGCTTGATCTGCATCATGCCGAAATGGCCGCGATTCATGGCCTTCGGATTGTATTTGCTCTCGCGTACGATGACGCGGCGGATGAGCGATTCCGGGACCCCGTGGGCCCGGGCGTGCTTGGCGATGATGGCGTCGTACTGCGCCGGAGCAGCGGACTCGGCGGACTGCGCGGCTGGCGCGCAGGCGATCGCGAGCGCTACTCCCGTCAGAGTTGCCTTCAAATCCCCGTCCCCACGTCGCTGCGCGAACTGCCTTGGTCGCCCCCAAATGCGGCCAGAGCGTGGCCCGGCCAAAATGAGACCGCATTCTCAGGCCGGCGTCCAGCGCGGGTCGCCCCTCCCGACCACGTGCCGCGGAAGCGCTCCCGGCCGGTCACCGTCTGACGCCGCGCAGGCTGCGCGACGCGGCGGCCCCGAAGGTGCGGCGGAAATCATGCGCGAAATGCGCCTGATCGGCGAAGCCCGCGGCATGGGCCGCTTGCGTGAAGCTCGCTCCGGCGACGATCTCGGCGATCGCGCCGCGCATCCTACTCCAGGCGCGGTAGCGCCGGATCGGCACGCCGACTTCCGACGCGAACAGATGCTGGAGGCGCGAGGCCGACAACCCGCAGAGCCGCGCGAGCTCCGGCACGCTGACGCCTTCTTCGGAGGCCGCCGCCAGCGCCGCGACGGAGATCG
>NZ_JBJKEX010000060.1:0-13341 GCF_045505405.1 Hansschlegelia beijingensis
GGCGACAACATCGCGATGGAGGTGCACCTGATCGTGCCGATCGCGATGGAGGAGAAGCTGCGCTTCGCGATCCGCGAAGGCGGCCGAACCGTCGGCGCCGGCGTCGTCGCCAGCATCATCGAGTGATAGAAATCGGGGCGGCCCTCGCGGCCGCCCTGGTCGCCCGGCGGCGCAAGCCGTCCGGGGCGGGCCGCCCGCCCGCGAAAGGGACTTGAAAGAACGCGCCGGGGCGTGCCATAAGGCGAGCCCGCTCGAAACCCCCCGGCGACTCTAGGAGTGTAGCTCAACTGGTCAGAGCACCGGTCTCCAAAACCGGGGGTTGGGGGTTCGAGTCCCTCCACTCCTGCCACGCTCGGGCGGCGTTGGCGGGGCGGAACGTGAAGCGGAGCGCGCGACGGCTGCTGCGTCGCAGTCTTCCATTGTTGTGCGGGGTGCGAGCCTGTCTAGGAGCGCGCCCCTTTGGACGTTAACGAGGCCATGGCGAAGACTTCTCCGGTGGAATTCCTGCGGCAGGTAGGCGCCGAGACCGCGAAGGTGGTCTGGCCGACCCGCCGCGAGACGATGATCACCACCGCGATGGTGTTCGTCTTCGTGTTCATCGCGGCCGTGTTCTTCTTCGTCGCCGACTTATTGATGCGCACCGGCGTCACCTGGATCCTGGGGTTCGGCCAATGAGCGCTGTTGAGGCTCGCGCGGGCGGACGTCCGAAGCGCTGGTACATCGTTCACGCCTATTCGAACTTCGAGAAGAAGGTCGCCGAGTCGATCCGCGAGAAGGCGGAGCAGACCGGGCTTGCGGACCTCTTCGAGGAAATCCTCGTCCCGACCGAGAAGGTCGTGGAGGTTCGGCGCGGCCGGAAGGTGGATGCCGAGCGCAAGTTCTTCCCGGGCTACGTGCTGGTGAAGATGGACCTGACCGATCAGGCCTACCACCTCATCCGCAACACCCCGAAGGTCACCGGCTTCCTCGGCGCGGAAAACAAGCCCTCGCCGATCTCGGAGGCCGAGGCCACCCGCATCATGCGGCAGGTTCAGGAGGGCATCGAGCGCCCGAAGCCGTCGGTCTCGTTCGAGATCGGCGAGCAGGTCCGGGTGTCGGATGGCCCGTTCGCGTCCTTCTCGGGCGTGGTGCAGGACGTCGACGAGGCGCGGGCGCGCCTCAAGATCGACGTCTCGATTTTCGGCCGCGCGACGACGGTCGATCTCGAATACGGGCAGGTCGAGAAGGTCTGATCCGTTTCCAGCCGTGGGAGAAAGACGCCGGGCTCTTCGCTGCCCGGACGATCGATCGCACCACGGATCACGACGGCCGGTTGCAGCGCCGTCCAGGAGAACCTAAATGGCGAAGAAAGTAACTGGCTACATCAAGTTGCAGGTGCCTGCGGGCGCCGCGAACCCGTCGCCGCCGATTGGTCCGGCGCTCGGTCAGCGCGGCCTCAACATCATGGAATTCTGCAAGGCGTTCAACGCGCAGACGGCCCAGCTCGAGAAGGGGATGCCCATCCCCGTCGTCATCACGGCCTATGCGGACCGCTCCTTCACGTTCCAGATGAAGACCCCGCCGGTCTCGTACTTCCTGAAGCAGGCGGCGAAGATCTCCAAGGGCTCCCAGGCCACCGGCAAGTCCGCTGCGGTCGGCAAGGTCAGCCAGGCTCAGCTCCGCGAGATCGCGGAGAAGAAGATGGCCGACCTCAACTGCGACTCCGTCGATGCGGCGGTCGCGATGATCGCGGGCTCCGCCCGCTCGATGGGCCTCGCGGTGGAGGGCTGACCATGGCGAAGATCGGAAAGCGCGTCGCCAAGGCCCGTGAGGGCGTGGATCGCACCAAGCTTTACGGCCTCGACGAGGCGCTCGCGCTCGTCAAGGAGCGGGCGACCGCCAAGTTCGACGAGACCATCGAGGTCTCCATCAACCTCGGCGTCGATCCCCGCCACGCCGACCAGATGGTCCGCGGCGTCTGTCAGCTGCCGAACGGCTCCGGCCGGACCGTGCGGGTCGGCGTGTTCGCGCGCGGCCCGAAGGCCGAAGAGGCGAAGGCCGCCGGCGCGGACATCGTCGGCGCGGAGGATCTGCTCGAGATCGTCCAGGGCGGCACGATCGAGTTCGATCGCTGCATTGCGACCCCGGACATGATGCCGCTGGTCGGCCGTCTCGGTAAGGTGCTGGGCCCGCGCGGCCTGATGCCGAACCCGAAGGTCGGCACGGTGACCACCGACGTCGCCGGCGCGGTCAAGGCCGCCAAGGGCGGCGCGGTCGAGTTCCGCGTCGAGAAGGCCGGCATCATCCACGGCGGCGTCGGCAAGGCGTCGTTCGACGCGGCCAAGCTCGCCGAGAACATCAAGGCGTTCACGGACGCCGTGGTGAAGGCCAAGCCGACCGGCGCCAAGGGCCAGTACGTGCAGCGCATCGCGGTGTCCTCGACGATGGGCCCGGGCGTGCATGTCGAGCCCTCGACGGTGCTCGGCTCCTGATCTGACGAATTTCGCGCCGGGCTGGTCCCGGCGCGGGAAGGGCGGGGCGGAGCGATCCGCCCTCCCGACCTGTCCGAGAAAGCAGGCGTTCGCCCACGGGGGCGGATCCTAAGCCCGGAGCACCGGGACCTGCCGAGACGGGGAAGACCGGATTTCATCGTCCGGTTCGAACCATCGCCGTGAGCGCTTTTCGGGCGGTCACGCGCGGACAGGCTTCAAGCCGCCGCTTCCGAGGCTCTCTGGCTCCGGAGGCGGTCGTTGCAACCCGGCGGTCCGGCGTTTGTCGGATCGTCAACCGGAGAGAGCACGTGGACCGCGCGGAAAAGCGTGACATGGTCGCGACGCTGAACTCGGTGTTTTCGAACTCCGGGGCCATCGTCGTCGCTCACTACTCGGGCCTGACCGTCGCTCAGATGTCGACCCTGCGTCGGCAGATGCGCGACGCCGGCGCGAGCGTGAAGGTCGCGAAGAACCGTCTCGCCAAAATCGCTCTCGAGGGCACGGAAGTGTCCCATCTCGGCTCGTTGCTGCAGGGCCCCACGGTCCTGGCCTACAGCGACGATCCGGTGGCGGCGCCGAAGATCGCGGTGGAGTTCGCCAAGGCGAACGACAAGTTCGTGATCCTTGGCGGCGCGATGGGCGCGACCTCCCTGAACGCCGACGCAGTGAAGGCGCTCGCCTCGCTGCCGTCGCTCGACGAACTGCGCGCCAAGCTCGTGGGCCTCATCCAGGCGCCCGCGACCAAGCTCGCTCAGCTCTCGACCGCGCCCGCTGCCAAGCTGGCGCGTGTGTTCGGGGCCTACGCCACCCGAGACGAGGCGGCGTGAGCCGTTCTTCACAATTCAAACCTGGTTCGAACTTAAGGACGTAAGACAATGGCTGATCTGACGAAGATCGTCGACGAGCTGTCCAACCTGACGGTGCTCGAGGCGGCTGAGCTCGCGAAGCTCCTCGAAGAGAAGTGGGGCGTCTCGGCCGCTGCTGCGGTCGCGGTTGCGGCTCCGGCCGGCGGCGCTGCGGCTCCGGCCGCGGAAGAGCAGACGGAGTTCACCGTCGTGCTCGCGGCTGCGGGCGACAAGAAGATCGAGGTCATCAAGGAGGTCCGCGCGATCACCGGCCTCGGCCTCAAGGAAGCCAAGGACCTCGTCGAGGCCGCGCCGAAGCCCGTCAAGGAAGGCGTCGCCAAGGACGAGGCCGAGAAGCTCAAGGCCCAGCTCGAGAAGGCCGGCGCCAAGATCGAGCTCAAGTGAGGTCGGGCGGACGAGCGATCGTCCGCGCCGCCTGAATACCTGCGGGGCCGCTCGGCCGGCCCCGCAGGCGCATCAGAAGCCGCGGGGAACGGCGTCGTTCGCGACGTCGGTTCCTCCGCGGCTTTCAGCGCCTCCGGACCCTTCCGGGACCGGAAAGCGCTTCTACAGCGGGCTCGCGACGAGATGGAGCCCGCCGCGCCTGATCCAAGCCCCGCGTCCGCGGTTTTTGGATCAGGCGTGCCCTCGGCAGGATTGAGGAAGACGATGGCTCAGACGATCACCGGCCGCAAGCGTGTTCGCAAGTTCTTCGGCAAGATCCGGGAAGTGACGCAGATGCCGAACCTCATCGAGGTTCAGAAGGCGTCTTACGACCAGTTCCTGCTGTTCGACGGAAACGAGGCGCGTCCGGACGAAGGTCTTCAGACGGTCTTCAAGTCGGTGTTTCCGATCTCCGACTTCTCGAACACCTCGATGCTCGAGTTCGTCAAGTACGAGTTCGAACAGCCGAAATACGACGTCGACGAGTGCCGCCAGCGGGGCATGACCTTCGCGGCCCCGCTCAAGGTGACGCTGCGCCTGATCGTGTTCGACGTGGACGAGGAGACCGGCGCCAAGTCCGTCAAGGACATCAAGGAGCAGGACGTCTACATGGGCGACATGCCGCTCATGACGGACAACGGCACCTTCATCGTCAACGGCACCGAGCGCGTCATCGTCTCGCAGATGCACCGGTCGCCGGGCGTGTTCTTCGACCACGACAAGGGCAAGACGCACTCGTCGGGCAAGCTCCTGTTCGCGGCGCGCATCATCCCCTATCGCGGCTCCTGGCTCGACATCGAGTTCGACGCCAAGGACATCGTGCACGCGCGTATCGACCGTCGCCGCAAGATCCCGGTGACCTCGCTGCTGTTCGCGCTCGGCATGGACGGCGAGGAGATCCTCGACACCTTCTACAACAAGGTCCCGCACGCCCGTGACGGCGACGCATGGCGCATGCCGTTCGACGGCGAGCGCATGCGCGGCTTCAACGCGACGGTCGACCTGATCGACGCCGACACCGGCGAGGTCGTGCTCGAGGCCGGCAAGAAGCTGACCCCGCGCCAGGCCCGCCTCATCGGCGAGAAGGGCGTGAAGTTCCTCAGGGTCTCCAACGAGGAGATGGTCGGCCAGTATGTCGGCGAGGATCTCGTCAACGTCGAGACCGGCGAGGTCTGGGCGGAAGCCGGCGAGGAGATCACGCCGAAGCTGCTCGAGCTGCTGGCCGAAGTCGGCGTCGACGAGCTCGACCTGCTCGACATCGACCACGTCAACACCGGCGGCTACATCCGCAACACGCTGCACGCCGACAAGAACTCGACGCGCGAAGAGGCGCTGTTCGACATCTATCGCGTGATGCGTCCGGGCGAGCCGCCCACCCTCGACACCGCGGAAGCGATGTTCCAATCGCTGTTCTTCGACAGCGAGCGCTACGACCTCTCGGCGGTCGGCCGCGTGAAGATGAACATGCGCCTCGACCTCGACGCGGAGGACACCGTCCGCACGCTGCGCAAGGCCGACATCCTGGCGGTCGTAAAGACGCTGGTAGGCCTGCGTGACGGCAAGGGCGAGATCGACGACATCGACCATCTCGGCAACCGCCGCGTCCGGTCCGTCGGCGAGCTGATGGAGAACCAGTACCGCGTCGGCCTGCTCCGCATGGAGCGCGCCATCAAGGAGCGCATGTCCTCGGTCGAAATCGACACGGTCATGCCGCAGGACCTGATCAACGCGAAGCCGGCGGCGGCCGCCGTGCGCGAGTTCTTCGGCTCGTCGCAGCTTTCGCAGTTCATGGACCAGACCAACCCGCTCAGCGAGATCACGCACAAGCGTCGTCTCTCGGCGCTTGGCCCGGGCGGCCTGACGCGTGAGCGCGCTGGCTTCGAGGTGCGCGACGTGCACCCGACGCATTACGGCCGCATCTGCCCGATCGAGACGCCGGAAGGCCCGAACATCGGCCTGATCAACTCGCTCGCCACCTTCGCGCGGGTCAACAAGTACGGCTTCATCGAGGCCCCGTACCGCAAGGTCCGGGACGGCGCGGTGACGGATGAGGTGCACTACCTCTCGGCGGTCGAGGAATCGAAGCACCACGTCGCCCAGGCGAACGCGGTGATCACCGAGGACGGCAAGTTCACCGAAGACCTGATCGTCTGCCGCCACATGGGCGAGGTCGTCTTCGCGCCGGTCGAGCGCGTGGACTACATGGACGTGTCGCCGAAGCAGCTCGTCTCGGTCGCCGCGGCGCTCATCCCGTTCCTCGAGAACGACGACGCCAACCGCGCGCTGATGGGCTCGAACATGCAGCGCCAGGCGGTGCCGCTTGTTCGCGCCGACGCGCCGTTCGTCGGCACCGGAATGGAGGCGGTCGTCGCCCATGACTCCGGCGCGGCCATCGCGGCCCGCCGCGGCGGCATCGTCGACCAGGTGGACGCGACCCGTATCGTCATCCGCGCGACCGACGAGGCGGACGCCTCGAAGCCCGGCGTCGACATCTACCGCCTGATGAAGTTCCAGCGCTCCAACCAGTCGACCTGCATCACGCAGAAGCCGCTGGTTCGCGTCGGCGACCTCGTCAAGAAGGGCGACATCATCGCCGACGGCCCGTCGACCGAGCTCGGCGAGCTCGCGCTCGGCCGCAACGTGCTCGTCGCGTTCATGCCGTGGAACGGCTACAACTTCGAGGACTCCATCCTCCTCAGCGAGAAGATCGTCTCCGACGACATCTTCACCTCGATCCACATCGAGGAGTTCGAGGTGATGGCCCGCGACACCAAGCTCGGGCCGGAGGAGATCACGCGCGACATTCCGAACGTGTCGGAAGAGGCGCTGAAGAACCTCGACGAAGCCGGCATCGTCTACATCGGCGCGGAAGTGCAGGCGGGCGACATCCTCGTCGGCAAGATCACGCCGAAGGGCGAGAGCCCGATGACGCCGGAGGAGAAGCTGCTCCGCGCGATCTTTGGCGAGAAGGCCTCCGACGTGCGCGACACGTCGCTGCGCGTTCCGCCCGGCGTGACGGGCACGATCGTCGAAGTCCGCGTCTTCAACCGGCACGGCGTCGACAAGGACGAGCGCGCCCAGGCGATCGAGCGCGAGGAGATCGAGCGTCTCGCGAAGGACCGCGACGACGAGCTCGCGATCCTCGACCGCAACACCTATGCGCGTCTCGCCGAGATGCTCGTCGGCAAGACCGCCGTCGGCGGTCCGAAGGCGATCAAGAAGGACGAGGCGATCACCCGCGACGCGCTCACCGAGGCGCCGCGGTCGCAGTGGTGGCAGATCGTTGTCTCGGACGACAAGCTGACGTCCGAGCTCGAGGCCATGCGCGCCCAGTACGACGAGCAGAAGAAGCGTCTCGAGCAGCGTTTCCTCGACAAGGTCGAGAAGCTGCAGCGCGGCGACGAACTGCCCCCGGGCGTGATGAAGATGGTCAAGGTCTTCATCGCGGTGAAGCGCAAGATCCAGCCGGGCGACAAGATGGCCGGCCGCCACGGCAACAAGGGCGTCGTGTCGCGCATCGTGCCGGTCGAGGACATGCCGTTCCTCGAGGACGGCACGCATGTCGACATCGTGCTGAACCCGCTCGGTGTGCCGAGCCGGATGAACGTCGGACAGATTCTCGAGACCCATCTTGGATGGGCCTGCGCGGGTCTCGGCGCTCAGATCGGCAGGGCGATCGACGCCTATCGGGCCGGCGCGGGCATGGACGAGCTGAAGTCGCGGATCGACCTGGTCTATGGCGACAATGCCGAGATCAAGGACATGAACGACCAGGAGCTGGTCGAGATGTCCGAGACGCTCCGGCGCGGCGTGCCGATCGCGACGCCGGTGTTCGACGGCGCCAAGGAGGCGGACATCGAGCACATGCTCGAGCTCGCCGGCGTGCCGACCTCCGGGCAGGTGACGCTGCATGACGGCCGGACCGGCGATCCGTTCGATCGACAGGTGACGGTGGGCTACATATATATGCTGAAGCTCCACCATCTCGTGGACGACAAGATCCACGCCCGTTCGATCGGCCCGTACTCGCTCGTCACTCAGCAGCCGCTGGGCGGAAAGGCGCAGTTCGGCGGTCAGCGGTTCGGCGAGATGGAGGTCTGGGCCCTGGAGGCTTACGGCGCGGCCTACACGCTGCAGGAGATGCTGACGGTGAAGTCCGACGACGTCGCCGGCCGCACCAAGGTCTACGAGTCGATCGTCCGCGGCGACGACACGTTCGAAGCCGGCATCCCCGAGAGCTTCAACGTGCTCGTGAAGGAGATGCGCTCGCTCGGCCTCAACGTCGACCTGCACACTTCGAAGCGGCGCGCGGGCGATCCGCCCGCCGAAGCGGCCGAATGACGGCCGCGTCCTAGGACGCAGCCTCCGGGCGGACGGGCCTTTGGCCCGCCCGCCTTTTCGACTTTGGATTTTCAAGCGGGCGGGAACGGCGTGGCGGCGGCGCCCCGTTCCAGGCTTCGCTAAAGGAGACGGCGATGAACCAGGAAGTGATGAATCTCTTCAACACGCAGGTTCCTGCCCAGACGTTTGACCAGATCCGCATCTCGATCGCCAGCCCGGAGAAGATCCTCTCCTGGTCGTTCGGCGAGATCAAGAAGCCGGAGACGATCAACTACCGGACGTTCAAGCCGGAGCGCGACGGCCTGTTCTGCGCGCGGATCTTCGGTCCGATCAAGGACTACGAGTGCTTGTGCGGCAAGTACAAGCGCATGAAGTACAAGGGCGTCATCTGCGAGAAGTGCGGCGTCGAGGTCACGCTGTCGCGCGTTCGCCGCGAGCGCATGGGCCATATCGAGCTCGCCGCGCCGGTCGCCCACATCTGGTTCCTGAAGTCGCTGCCGTCGCGCATCGGCCTTCTGCTCGACATGACGCTGAAGGACCTCGAGGCGATCCTGTACTTCGAGAAGTACGTCGTGCTCGAGACGGGTCTCACCCCGCTGAAGGACCGGCAGCTGCTCTCGGAGGAGGAGTACCTCCACGCGCAGGACGAGTATGGCGAGGACGCCTTCACGGCCCAGATCGGCGCCGAGGCGATCCAGTCCATGCTGCGGACGCTCGACCTCGAGAAGATGGCGGCCGACATCCGCGTCGAGATCGCCGAGGCGACCACCGAGCTGAAGCCGAAGAAGCTCGCCAAGCGCCTGAAGATCGTCGAGGCCTTCATCGAGTCCGGCAACAAGCCCGACTGGATGATCATGACCGTCGTGCCGGTGATCCCGCCGGATCTGCGCCCGCTCGTCCCGCTGGACGGCGGCCGGTTCGCGACCTCCGACCTGAACGACCTCTACCGCCGCGTCATCAACCGCAACAACCGTCTGAAGCGACTGATCGAGCTGCGCGCCCCGGACATCATCATCCGCAACGAGAAGCGGATGCTGCAGGAGGCCGTCGACGCGCTGTTCGACAACGGCCGCCGCGGCCGCGTCATCACGGGCGTCAACAAGCGCCCGCTGAAGTCGCTCTCCGACATGCTGAAGGGCAAGCAGGGCCGCTTCCGCCAGAACCTGCTCGGCAAGCGCGTCGACTATTCCGGCCGCTCGGTGATCGTGGTCGGTCCGGAGCTCAAGCTGCACCAGTGCGGCCTGCCGAAGAAGATGGCGCTCGAGCTGTTCAAGCCGTTCATCTATTCGCGGCTTGACGCCAAGGGCCTGTCGGCGACCGTGAAGCAGGCGAAGAAGCTCGTCGAGAAGGAGAAGCCGGAAGTCTGGGATATCCTGGACGAGGTGATCCGCGAGCATCCGGTGATGCTGAACCGCGCGCCGACGCTGCACCGTCTGGGCATCCAGGCGTTCGAGCCGGTGCTGATCGAGGGCAAGGCGATCCAGCTTCACCCGCTGGTCTGCGCCGCCTTCAACGCCGACTTCGACGGCGACCAGATGGCCGTGCACGTTCCGCTGAGCCTCGAGGCTCAGCTGGAGGCGCGCGTGCTGATGATGTCGACCAACAACATCCTGCACCCCGCGAACGGCCAGCCGATCATCGTGCCGTCGCAGGACATCGTGCTCGGCCTCTACTACCTCACCATCATGCGGGACAACGAGCCCGGCGAGGGCATTGCGTTCTCGAACATGGGTGAGCTCGAGCACGCCCTGTTCAACAAGTCGGTCACGCTCCACACCAAGATCAAGGGTCGCTTCACCTCGATCGACGAGGACGGCAACGAGATCTCGAAGGTTTACGAGACCACCCCTGGCCGCATGATGCTCGGGCAGCTGCTGCCCAAGACCCCGAAGCTGACCTTCGACGTCGTCAACAAGCTGATGACGAAGAAGGAAATCTCGAACATGATCGACACCGTCTACCGAAACTGCGGTCAGAAGGACACGGTCATCTTCTGCGACCGGATCATGGCGCTTGGCTTCCACAACGCGTTTAAGGCCGGCATCTCGTTCGGCAAGGACGACATGGTCGTGCCGGACACCAAGCCGAAGATCGTCGAGGAGACCCGCACGCTCGCCAAGGAATACGAGCAGCAGTACCAGGACGGCCTGATCACCCAGGGCGAGAAGTACAACAAGGTCGTCGACGCCTGGGCCAAGTGCACCGACAAGATCGCCGACGAGATGATGGCGCGCATCTCCTCCGTCCAGATCGACGAGGAGACCGGCCGGGCCAAGCAGATCAACTCGATCTACATGATGAGCCACTCGGGCGCCCGCGGATCGCCCGCGCAGATGAAGCAGCTCGCCGGCATGCGCGGCCTCATGGCCAAGCCGTCGGGCGAGATCATCGAGAGCCCGATCATCTCGAACTTCAAGGAAGGCCTCTCGGTCCTCGAGTACTTCAACTCGACCCACGGCGCCCGTAAGGGCCTCGCGGACACCGCGCTCAAGACGGCCAACTCGGGTTACCTGACCCGCCGCCTGGTCGACGTGGCGCAGGACTGCATCATCACCGAGGACGATTGCGGCACCGACGCCGGCATCCGCGTTCGCCCGGTGGTCGACGCCGGCCAGATCGTCGCGACGCTCGGCATGCGCACGCTCGGCCGCACCACGGCCGAGGACGTCGAGAACCCGGCCACCGGCGAGGTGATCATCGGCAAGAACACGCTGATCTCCGAGAAGGACGTCGACGCCATGGCGGCCGTCGGGGTCCAGGAGATCCGCATCCGCTCGGTGCTCACCTGCGAGACCAAGGTCGGCGTCTGCAAGGCCTGCTACGGACGCGATCTCGCTCGCGGCACGCCCGTCAACATGGGCGAGGCCGTCGGCGTCATCGCGGCGCAGTCGATCGGCGAGCCGGGCACGCAGCTCACGATGCGCACGTTCCACATCGGCGGCACCGCGCAGCTGGCGGACTCGTCCTTCGTGGAGAGCTCGTTCGAAGGCACGGTGAAGATCCGCAACCGCAACGTGGCTCGGAACTCTGACGGCGACGTCATCGTCATGGGCCGCAACGTGGCCGTGGTGATCGTCGACGCCAACGGCGTCACCGAGCGGGCGACGCATCGCCTGCAGTACGGCTCCAAGCTCCGCGTGGACGAGGGCGACAAGATCAAGCGCGGCCAGCGCATCGCCGAATGGGATCCGTACACCCGTCCGATCCTCACCGAGGTGGACGGCAAGGTCGGATTCGAGGATCTGGTCGAAGGCGCCTCGATGAAGGAGACCTCGGACGAGGCGACCGGCATCACCAAGCGCGTCGTCACCGACTGGCGGACTTCGGCCCGCAACGCGGACCTGCGGCCGTCGATCATCATCCAGGACGAGGGCGGCAAGATCGCCAAGCCGGCCAAGGGCGGCGAGGCGCGCTACCAGCTCGCCCCGGAGGCGATCCTGTCGGTCTCTCCGGGTTCGGAGGTCAAGGCCGGCGACGTGCTCGCCCGTATTCCGACCGAAAGCGCCAAGACGCGCGACATCACCGGCGGTCTGCCGCGGGTGGCGGAGCTGTTCGAGGCCCGGCGTCCGAAGGATGCGGCGATCATCGCCGAGATCGCCGGCACCGTGCAGTTCGGGAAGGACTACAAGAACAAGCGGCGCATCACCCTTGTGCCGGCCGACGGCGGCGATCCGGTCGAGTACCTGATCCCGAAGGGCAAGCACATCCAGCTGCAGGACGGCGACGTCGTGGAGCAGGGCGACTACATCGTCGACGGCAACCCGGCGCCGCACGACATCCTCGCGATCAAGGGCGTGGAGGAGCTCGCGGCTTACCTCGTCAACGAGATCCAGGAGGTCTACCGACTGCAGGGCGTGCAGATCAACGACAAGCACATCGAGGTGATCGTTCGCCAGATGCTGCAGAAGGTCGAGGTCTCGGACGCCGGCGACACCGACCTGATCACCAACGAGCAGGTCGACCGCATGGACTTCGACGCCGTCAACGCCAAGATGCTGGAGGAGGGCAAGAAGCCCGCCGTCGGCCATCCGGTGCTGCTCGGCATCACCAAGGCGAGCCTGCAGACCCGCTCGTTCATCTCCGCCGCCTCCTTCCAGGAGACGACCCGCGTCCTCACCGAGGCCGCCGTCAACGGCAAGGCGGACGACCTCGAGGGCCTGAAGGAGAACGTGATCGTCGGACGCCTCATCCCGGCCGGCACCGGCTCGGTGATGAACAAGGTCCGCGAGATCGCGATGCACCGCGACGACCTGATCCTCGCGCAGCGGGCGCAGGAATCGAGCGGCGGGCGGCAGGATCTGCTGCCGAGCCCGGCCGACGCCGCGGAGTAACGGGAGGGCGGCCCGCCGCCCGCTCGCACGATATGAAAGCCGCCGGAGCGATCCGGCGGCTTTTTTCTTTCGGTCGTCGAAGCTCAGGGCTGGCTCCACGTAGCCGGAGGGCATACGGAACTGGCGGGGCTGGCTTCCGGCGGAAGCCAGCCCTGGCGGCCCGCGCAGGGGCCGTCGAGGCGGGGCAGGGCGTCGACCAGGCGCCAAGGGGCGATATCGGAGCTGCTCCGCCGAGCTGGCGGGGCCGAAATCCGAGGAATCCCTGACAGAGTGTTGACTATCTGCGAGTCGGCGGGTACAAGCCGCCTACTCTTCGGCAGGCGGTGATCCCACGCTGCTCGGTCGCGGTCCAACGCACCGACCTTTCGGGATCAGACGCTGCCGCGACCAGCTTGGGTCAGTTGCGGTTCATGACCGTCGTCGCTCGTCGGCGGCGGTCCTCTGCAAGGAGCGGCGCTCTCCACCGGGAAACCGGCGGAAGGCGTCAGTTTCGTTTTGTGCGCCGGCGTGCCGGCGCGCCGGACGTCGATCAAACGAAAGCGGTTAGGCCATCAATGCCCACCATTAGCCAGTTGATCCGCAAGCCGCGGCAAGCTCCCACGGCGCGCAATACGGTTCCGGCGCTTCAGGCGTGTCCCCAGAAGCGCGGCGTCTGCACGCGCGTCTATACGACCACGCCGAAGAAGCCGAACTCGGCGCTCCGTAAGGTCGCCAAGGTGCGTCTGACCAATGGCTTCGAGGTGATCGGCTACATCCCTGGTGAGGGCCATAACCTTCAGGAGCACTCGGTGGTCATGATCCGCGGCGGCCGCGTGAAGGACCTTCCGGGCGTGCGTTACCACATCCTCCGCGGCGTGCTCGACACGCAGGGCGTGAAGAACCGCAAGCAGCGTCGTTCGAAGTACGGCG
>NZ_JBJKEX010000605.1:0-978 GCF_045505405.1 Hansschlegelia beijingensis
TCGCCGCCGCCGAAAACCTCACACCTGTGACGCTCGAGCTCGGCGGCAAATGCCCCGTTCTGATCACTCCCGACGCCGACCTCGACGAGGCGGCGCGCCCCCTTCTCGGCCGTGCGGCTCCAGGCCGTCACCTCGAAGCCGGCGCCTAGCAGGCGCCGCGCCATCGGCGCGCCCATCAGGCCGACGCCAAGGAAACCGATGCTGGGTCGCGCGGGCGTCATCTGAAGGGCTCCCGGTAAGGCCTCTCAGCGCGTACCGCCCCGGCTCGCCGCGCGCAACGTGAACGTGAAGGCTGCCTGCCCGCCGCGCCGCCCTAGATGGCCGCGTCCGCCCTGCTCCCGCGTCTCAAGAGCCGCCGACCATGATCGCCTTCCGTCCCGCGTGGCTGACCCTGTGCGCCCTCCTGGCGATCGCGTCTGCGACCGCCGTGCCCGCCGGGCCGGACCGGGTGGAGGACCTGCTGGGGCGGATGACGCTCGAGGAGAAGGCCGGGCAGCTCAACATGATCTCGGCCTTGCCGGAGGACGATCCGAAGGCCGCCGAGGTGCGCGACGAGATCGCCGTGGGCCGCGCGGGAAGCCTGTTCAACGTCCACGGCGCCGACGCCGCGCGTGCGGCGCAGGACGCCGCCGGACGCAGCCGCCTCGGCGTGCCTTTGCTCCTGGCGTTCGACGCCATCCATGGCTACCGGACGATCTTCCCGACGCCGCTCGGCCAGGCGGCGAGCTGGGACATGGAGCTGATCCGCCGGGCCGAACGGATCACCGCGACGGAGGCGGCGGCGGACGGCGTCAACGTGATCTTCGCGCCGATGCTCGACGTGACGCGCGACGCCCGCTGGGGCCGGGCCGGCGAGGGGCCGGGGACGACAAGAGCGTGGCCGGCTATTTCCAGCAGGAGGGCTACGGCGTCGTGGGCGTCTTCTCGTTCCAGAAGTAGCGCAGCGTGTCGACGCCCACGACGCCGTAGCCCTCCTGC
>NZ_JBJKEX010000606.1:0-975 GCF_045505405.1 Hansschlegelia beijingensis
CCGGTCCCGGACGACCCGCGGCTCGCGGTCCGCGCCTTCGGGCTCGACTTCCCCAATCCGGTCGGCCTCGCGGCGGGCTTCGACAAGGACGCCCGCGCGCCCGACGCGCTGCTCGGGCTCGGCTTCGGCTTCGTGGAGATCGGCTCCGTCACGCCCCGCCCGCAGCCCGGCAACCCCAAGCCGCGCCTGTTCCGGCTGACGCAGGACCGCGCGATCGTGAACCGCATGGGGTTCAACAACGAGGGCGCGGAGGCGGCCCGCAGCCGGCTGGCGGCGCGCGCCGGAAGACCCGGCCTGGTCGGCGTCAACATCGGCGCGAACAAGGACGCCGCGGACCGCATGGCGGATTATGTGGCGGGGGTGCGGACCTTCGCGCCCTACGCGTCCTTCTTCACCGTCAACATCTCTTCGCCGAACACGCCCGGCCTGCGCGACCTGCAGGCGCGCGCGGCGCTCGACGATCTGGTGGCGCGCGTCATCGCCGCGCGGGACGAGGCTGCGGCGGCCTCCGGCCGGCGCCCCGTCCTGCTGAAGATCGCCCCTGACCTCGACCTGCCCGGCCTCGACGACGTCGTCGCGGTGGCGCGCTCCCGCGGGCTCGACGGGCTGATCGTCTCCAACACCACGCTTGCCAGGCCTGCCTCGCTGCGCGATCCGGCCGCGAAGGAAGCCGGCGGCCTTTCGGGGGCGCCGCTGTTCCGCCGCTCCACCTGGATGCTCGCCGAGGCCTTCCTGCGCATGGAGGGCGCTATGCCGCTCGTCGGGGTCGGGGGGATCGCGTCGGGCGCCGACGCGCTCGCCAAGCTGCGCGCTGGCGCGACGCTGGTCGAACTCTACAGCGCGCTGGTGTTCGAGGGGCCCGGTCTGATCCAGGCCATCAAGACCGATCTGCTGGCGGCGCTGCCCTCCGCGGCGGGCTCGCTCGAGATGGATCTGCGACTGGAGGCGGCCGCGCTCTCCGAGATCGCCGAGAAC
>NZ_JBJKEX010000607.1:0-966 GCF_045505405.1 Hansschlegelia beijingensis
CGACCGGATGACGTCGTAATGGCGCAGATCGGTCATTTGAAGCGGGCATGGTTCCGCCGCGCCGCCGAGGAGGGAGACGCCGTCGGGCAGCGCCACCTCGCCGCGCTCCACTTAAAGGGCGAAGGCGTCCCCCAGGACTATGAGGAAGCCTTGCGGCTCTATCGGCTCGCGGCTGAGCAGGACGACCCTGCGGCGCAGGACATGCTGAGCCGGATGCTTCTGGAGGGGCAGGGCGCTGAGCCTGATCCCGTAGAGGCTCGCCGCTGGGCGCTCGCCGCGGCGGAGCAGGAGATCGCGAGCAGCATGACGCGGCTTGGCCTCATCGCCCAGGACGCGCTCGGCATGGAGCGTGATCCCGAGGAGGCGGCCCGCTGGTGGTACGAAGCGGCGCGGCGCGGCGACGCCGATGGCCAGGCCATGCTCGGGGCTGCGCTCCACCTCGGCGAAGGCGTCGAGAAGGACGATCGTGCTGCGCTGATCTGGCTGCTGCGGGCGGACGCCGGCGGCAGCGCGCTCGCGGAGCGATTCCTGGGTCCGACGCGCGACGCGCTTTCGGCGGAGCAGATCGCCGAAGCCGAGCAGGCGGCGCAGCGCGCGCCGTATCGGCCCGGCTCCGAGGTGGCGGAGTGACCGCCGACGTGCGCTTCCTCGGCGACGGCGGCTCCTTGCTCGCCGGCGACATCTGCGGCGATCCGGACCTGCTTTCGGCCATGTCGGCGCAGGAGAGGGCGGCTGCGCTGGTGGCCGGTCCGGTCGAGGCGGAAACCGTCCACCTCGCGCGGCTGCGCGGCCGCATCTCCGCCGAGGACGTCGTCAGCCCCACGCCGCTGCCGCCGTTCGACCACTCCGCGATGGATGGCTACGCGGTCGCGAGCCTCGACCTTTACCACGTGGTCCGCGGCCGGCTCGTCGCAGGCGCTTCGGGCGAGCCGGAGACGCTTCGGCCCGGCGACGCGGCGCGCATCT
>NZ_JBJKEX010000608.1:0-965 GCF_045505405.1 Hansschlegelia beijingensis
CGAGCGCGGGCGGATCGAACGCCGGCCGCTCGATGGCCCGGCCGTCGAACGCGCTCCGCAGCAATGACCAGGCCGCGCCGCCCTTGACGCGCTGCGCCGCTGCGCATTGAGTGCGCGCCTTGAGAGAGCCGCCGCGATGACCGCCGTCACCCTGATCGACAACTACGACAGCTTCACCTGGAACGTCGTCCACGCGCTCGGCGCGCTCGGCGCCGAGGTGAAGGTCGTGCGCAACGACAAGGCCACGGTGGACGAGGTTCTGGCCGAAGGGCCGGACGCGATCGTCATCTCGCCCGGCCCGTGCACCCCCCACGAGGCCGGCGTCTCCTGCGAACTGATCGCGCGGGCCGCGGGCCAGGTCCCGGTGTTCGGCGTCTGCCTCGGCCATCAGGCCATCGGCGAGGTGTTCGGCGGCGCGGTGGTGCGCGCGCCGAGCCCCGTGCACGGCAAGCTGGCGCGGATCAATCATGCGGGGCGCGGCGTCTTCCGTGGCCTCAACGGCCCCATCCAGGCGACGCGATACCACTCGCTCGTGGTCCGGCGCGACGACCTGCCCGATGCGCTCGAGGTCACCGCCGAGACGGATGACGGCCTGATCATGGGCCTGTCGCATCGTCAGTGGCCGATCCACGGCGTCCAGTTCCACCCCGAAAGCATCGCGTCGGAGCACGGCGCTTCGATCTTCGGGAACTTCCTCGCCGACGCCGCCGAGTGGAACGCCGAACGTCGGCGGCTCGCGGCTGCGCGCGCTTCCTGAGACCCGGACCATGGATGGATTCAAGGCGGTGCTCGCCCGGATAGCTGACGGGCGTCCGCTCGATCGCGCTGAGGCGGAGGCGGCGTTCGGGCAGCTGATGTCCGGCGAAGCGACGGCGGCGCAGCTCGGCGCCTTCCTGATGGGCCTGCGGGTGCGCGGCGAAACCGTGGACGAGATCGCCGGCGCGGTCGCCGCGATGCGGGCCCGC
>NZ_JBJKEX010000609.1:0-963 GCF_045505405.1 Hansschlegelia beijingensis
AGGGCCAGGCGATCATCCGCGCCATGCCGAACACGCCCGCCGCCGTCGGCCGCGGCGTCACGGGCTGCGTGGCCGGGAGCGAGGCGCGTCCTGAACAGCGCGATCTCGCCGACCGGCTCCTTCGCGCGGTGGGCGATGTGGTCTGGGTCGAGGACGAGGGGCTGATCGACGCCGTCACGGGCGTTTCGGGCTCCGGCCCCGCCTATGTCTTTCTTCTGGTCGAGACGCTGGCGCGCGCCGGCGTCGCCGCGGGTCTGCCGGCCGATCTGGCTCAGACGCTCGCGCGCAAGACCGTCGAGGGCGCAGGCGAGCTGCTCGCGCGCTCCTCCGAGCCGCCCGAGATCCTGCGCAGGAACGTCACCTCGCCGAACGGCACGACGGCGGCCGCGCTCAAGGTGCTGATGGCCGAAGGCGGCCTCGCGCCGCTGATGGAGCGCGCCGTGGCGGCTGCGACCAGACGCTCCCGCGAGCTCGCCGGCTGAGGCCACCTTGGATGCCGGCCGGGTTCGGCCCTATCTTGAAGGCGCGACCCATCAGCCGAGGAGAGACGTCCATGGCGGCCGATTTCAATGCGGGCGCGACGCCCGGCGCAAGCGAGGCGGGCCCCGGGGTCCTGGGGCTCGACAAGCCCGCTGCGCCCGCTGATCCGAAGGAAAAGATCGTCGCGGCGCTTTTCACGCTTCTCGGTGAAAAGAGCTGGAGCGAGATCGGGCTTTATGAAGTCGCGCAGCGGGCCGGCGTGTCGCTCGCCGAACTCCGCGGCTCGTTTCCGTCAAAGGGCGCGATCCTCGCCGCCTATCTGCGCAAGATCGACCTCGACGTGCTGTCGCACGACATGCGCGACATGGCGGACGAGCCGGCGCGCGAGCGGCTGTTCGACGTGCTGATGCGCCGGTTCGAGGCGATGGCGCCGCAGCGCGAGGCGCTGCGCGCTGTGCGGGACGGGCTGCGGACCGATCCGCT
>NZ_JBJKEX010000610.1:0-962 GCF_045505405.1 Hansschlegelia beijingensis
GGCTGCATGTGTGGCTGCCGCTGCCGAGCCGCTGGAACAGGCACCGGCTGATCGAGACCGCGCGCGCCCAGGGGCTCGGCGTCACGTCCTCCGACGCGTTTCTGGCCGGCGGAGGCGACGCCCCGGAGGCGGTGCGGATCGCGCTTGGCGGCGTGCCCGAACGCGCGCGCCTAGCCGGCGCGCTGCGGACGCTCGCGGCGGTCGTCGCGGACGCGGAAGCGGCGGCTCACGAGGTGGTCTGAGACTTGATGTCCAGCCAGACGGAGTGGGCTTCCGCCTCGTCCTTCCGCACAAGCCGGCCTTCGCCGGCCTTGTGGTGATACTGGCTCGCCACCAGCCAGCCCTTCAGCGGGCGCAGCGGCGGGATGCAGGTCAGCAGCAGCAGCGGCAGGGTGGTGAACAGGTGCACCCAGTAGGGCGCCGTATAGGCCGCCTCGAGCCACACCGCGAAGAAGGCGGACGGCAGGCACGCGAAGGTGATCGCGAAGAAGGCCGGCCCGTCCGCCGGATCGGCGTAGGAATAATCCAGGCCGCAGGCCTCGCATTCCGGGCGCAGCTTCAGGAAGCCCTCGAACAGGTGGCCTTCGCCGCATCGCGGGCACCGGCCGCGGATGCCGACCGCGTAGGGCGCGAGGTTGGGCTGGTGAGCGGACATGGCGTCTTGCCTCCCGGCCGCCCGTCGCGCGAGCGGCTCCTGTGACGCAATATGGGGACCCTGAGCATACAATGTCAACATTGTACGCTCCGGGCTTCAGCTCCGGGAGAAGCGCGCCACCGCCTCCACATGGGCCGAGTGCCTGAACTGGTCCACCGGGGTGACGGAATCCAGCCGATAGCCGCCCGCGATCAGGATCCCGAGGCCGCCCGCGGAGGCGTCGAGCTCAAGGCCGATGGCCTTGGCGAAGTCCGCGCTGCCGTCCGACAGGAACTCGATCTTGCCCTTGCCGCCCGTGGCGTTCGCC
>NZ_JBJKEX010000611.1:0-958 GCF_045505405.1 Hansschlegelia beijingensis
CCGATCTCGCGGCAGCGAGGTCACGACGCCGGCGCCGCCGCGGCAGTCGGCCGGCAGCAGGATCGTCACCCGAGTGCCCCGGCCGAGCGAGCTCTCGACCTGCATCTCGCCATTGTGCAACGCTACAAGGCCGCGCACCACCGACAGGCCGATGCCGGCGCCCTCGTGACGTCGCCCGTAACCGGCGTCGGCCTGGAAGAAGGCCTCGCCCAAGCGCCCAATGTCCTCGGGCGCGATGCCGACGCCGGTGTCGCGGACCGAGAGCGCCAGCCCCTTGTGGCGGCTGCGGGCCTCGACCCACACCTCGCCGTCGCGCGGCGTGAACTTGATCGCGTTGGCGAGCAGGTTGATCAGGATCTGCGTCAGCGCGCGGCGGTCGGCGTGGATCTCGGCGACCTCCGGATCGACATGCGCGGACAGGCGCACGCCGGCGGCCTGCGCCTTCAGCGCCATCAGGCTCACGCAGTGCCCGACGATCGGCGCCGCCTCGCAGGGCTCGGGAAGGATCGCGAAGGCTCCGCTCTCGATCCGCGCCATGTCGAGGATCGAATTCACCACCTCGAGCAGATGAGCGCCGGAGCGATGAATCAGCGCCGCGTAGTCGGCGCGCCGCTCGGGCGCGAGGCGGCAGAGCTCGTCGTCGGAGAGGATCTCGGAGAAGCCGATGATGGCGTTGAGCGGCGTCCTGAGCTCGTGGCTCATATGCGCCAGGAAGCGGGTCTTGGCGACGTTCGCCTGCTCCGCCTCGTCCCGAGCGGAGACGAGCGCCTCCTCATGGGCCTTGCGCTCGGAGACGTCGCGGAACACCGCCACGAGTTCGGCCCCCGTTGCGGCGGTCGGCGGCAACGGGCGCATCTCGGTCCAGATGAAGCTGGGCGCGCCGGCGCGGCCGTCCTGCGGGTCGCGCCGCAGCCGGACTTACCCATTTCTACACTGAGGCTCGCTACAAGGGCACCAA
>NZ_JBJKEX010000612.1:0-957 GCF_045505405.1 Hansschlegelia beijingensis
CGCGGCGCAACGCGAGCAGGACCTCGCGGCTGTCACGGCCTTCCTCGACCGGCCGGGGGTGATCCACCGGTCCTATCCATGTTCGTGACGCGCGCCGACGACGGCGAGGACGAGGACCACGAGGCCGCCGTGGTCTACGCGCTCGACACCACCGACCAGCGGGCGCTCGAGGCGAAGTTCGCGCAGAGCCAGAAGATGACGGCCGTCGGCCAGCTCGCGGGCGGGGTCGCGCACGACTTCAACAACGTGCTGACCGCCATCATCGGCTACTCGGACCTGCTGCTGGCGAACCACCGGCCGACCGATCCGTCCTTCCAGGACATCATGCAGATCAAGCAGAACGCCAACCGGGCCGCGAGCCTGGTGCGGCAGCTGCTGGCGTTCTCCCGCCGCCAGACCCTGCGGCCCCAGGTGATCGCGCTCGGCGACGTGCTGGCGGAGCTCAGGATGCTGCTCTCCCGCCTCGTCGGCGAGAAGGTCAAGCTCGAGCTCGTGCACGGCCGCGACCTGTGGCTCGTGAAGGCGGACCTCAACCAGTTTGAGCAGGTCATCATCAATCTCGTGGTCAACGCCCGCGACGCGATGGTCGACGGCGGCGCCGTGACGATCCGCACCCGGAACGTGGCTGCGGCCGAGGCGCCCGGGCTCGGGCATTTCGAGCTTCCGGCGGCCGACTACGTGATGATCGACGTCGAGGACACCGGGCCCGGCATCCCGTCGGAGATCATCGACAAGATCTTCGAGCCGTTCTTCTCGACCAAGGAGGTCGGCAAGGGCACAGGTCTCGGCCTCTCGACCGTCTACGGCATCGTCAAGCAGACGGACGGCTTCGTGTTCGCGCTGTCGGAGCCCGGCCGCGGAGCCACCTTCCGGATCCTGCTGCCGCGCCACGTGCCGGACGAGGCCGAGCAGGCGAAGCCGGTCGCGGCGGTCGCGGCGGTCCCGCAGGACATGACC
>NZ_JBJKEX010000613.1:0-953 GCF_045505405.1 Hansschlegelia beijingensis
CCCGCGGCGGGAACCGGGCGAGCAGGGCGGCGGCGTCCTCGGCCGGCGCGCGTCGGCCGATCGCCAAAACTCCGCGATGGATGTGGAAGCCGACGATGGCGTCCATGACGGCAGGGCTCGCCACATAGACGGGAACGGAGCCGGCAGCGGCGAGGAGGGGCTCCAGCCCGGCCACGCGGCTCTCGGCCACGAGCACGCTCTCGGCCTGGTGCCGGGAGCTGTCGCCGAGCAGCAGGCGGAGCACGACCTCGCCTTCCGCCACGAAGCGTTCGCCACGGCCGACGACGTCCCGTTCACGCACCGCCCGGTAGTCCGCGATCCTCGGATCGTCGGGATCGTCGATCTGGATCACCCGGCGGCGAGCTCTTCCCGCAGCATCTCGAGCTCGAGCCAGCGGTCCTCCGCCGCCGCCCGCTCATGCTGCGCCTGGCCGAGCGCCTCGCTTGTGGTAGCGAACGCCGCGGGATCGGACGCGTACAGCGCCGGATCGGCGAGCCGCGCCTCGAGCCGCGCGATCTCCGCCCCCAAGGCGGCGATCCGGGCCGGCAGCGTCTCCAGCGCGTGCTGATCCTTGAACGACAGCTTCTTGCGCGCGGGAGCAGAAACCGGCGCGGGCGCCGGAGCCCTTTCACGAGGCGCCGAGGGCCCGGCGGACGCGCGCGGATCGATCCCGCGGCCGCGCTGCGCGACCATGTCGCCATAGCCGCCCGCGTACTCGACCCAGCGTCCGTCGCCTTCCGCGACGATCACCGAGCCGACCGTGCGGTCGAGGAAGTCACGGTCGTGGCTGACGAGCAGGATCGTGCCCGGATAGTCGGCGATCATCTCCTGCAGCAGGTCGAGGGTTTCGAGGTCGAGATCGTTGGTCGGCTCGTCGAGAACCAGCAGGTTGGCCGGCTGCGCGAGCGCGCGCGCCAGCAGCAGCCGGCCAACCTGCTGGTTCTCGACGAGCC
>NZ_JBJKEX010000614.1:0-952 GCF_045505405.1 Hansschlegelia beijingensis
GGAGCGGCGCTCACGATGCGGGCGGGATGCGCTCAGCCGCGCGCTCGGAGGCGGACGGCCGCGTCGGCGGCTTCTCGCGCTCGTAGCGAACGCCGGTGAAGAACAGCACCTCGGCGCTGCGCGCCGGATTTGCGCGCCGCTTTGGCGGGCAGGACGCCGTTCGCGGCGTCTGGAAGGCGAGCACCAGGCCCATGTCGCTCCTCCCCGTCAGGGGGTTGGTTCGCTCTGGGCCCGGGGCGGATGGCGGATGCGGGCCCTCGTCATGAGATTGAGCAGCCGGAATGGTTAACGGCTCGTTACCGTCGCCGAAACCACGCGGCTCGCCGCCCTCCTTTACCGAATGCTAACCATAGTGACCGTAGCGTCCCAACGTGGGACGGTCGACAACCCGCCCGCGTCTTCCCTGCGAACACGGACGATCGATGAGCGACGAGCTGCTGCCCGTAGAGACGCTCGACCGGCTGAGCCGCCAGGAAGGCGTCGACGTGCGCCCGATCCTCGTGCGGGTGCTGACCGACCTGTTCATCCAGAAGCCGCATCACGCCCCTGAAGAGGTCGCGCGCTACGAAGAGCTCGCGCTTCAGCTGATCGAGACGGTCGACGCGCATACCCGCGCGATCGTTGCTCGCAAGCTCGCGGAGGAGCCCCGCGCGCCGCGGCGGCTGATCGACCGGCTGCTGCAGGACGAACCCGCGGTCGCGGCCCCGATCCTGGCGCGCTGCGCCGACGTCCCGCGTCATGTGTTGCTGACGGTCGCGCTCGACGGCGGCGCGATCGAGGCCAGCGCGGTCGCGTTGCGATCCGACATCGACAGCGACATCATCCGCATCCTCTCGCATCATCCGGACGACCTGGTGCTCGAGAGCCTGGTCGCAAATCCGGCCGCGAAGCCCGGCGAGGCGTCGCTCGCCGCGCTCGTCTTTGTCATGGCTTGGCTGACGAATGAAGAGCT
>NZ_JBJKEX010000061.1:0-13213 GCF_045505405.1 Hansschlegelia beijingensis
GCCGTCGCCGTAGATCGCCCGGAAGCCGTCGAGCAGCGGTTCGAGCGAGGAGCTCAGCTTGAACGAGCCGACGCCAATCACCGACGGGTTCAGCAGCCTTCGTCGAGCCGGTCGACCTTGTTCCAAACCTCCACCACGCGCTCGTCGGTCTGCGGATCGATCCCGAGGTCGCGCAGCACGGTCTCCACATCGGAGGCCTGGGCGTCCGCGTCCTCATGGCTGACGTCGCGGACATGCAGGATGACGTCGGCCTCGATGACCTCCTCGAGCGTCGCCCGGAAGGCGGCGATCAGCTGCGTCGGCAGCTCCGAGATGAAGCCGACCGTGTCGGACAGGATCGCGTGCGCGCCATGCGGCAGGCGGATCTGGCGCAGCGTCGGATCGAGCGTCGCGAACAGCATGTCGGCGGCCGTCACCTCGGCGCGCGTCAGCCGGTTGAACAGCGTCGACTTGCCGGCGTTGGTGTAGCCGACCAGCGCCACCACCGGGTAAGGCACGCGCTTGCGCCCCGCGCGGTGCAGTCCGCGGGTGCGCCGCACCTGCTCGAGCTCGCGCTCGATCTTGAGGATGCGCTCGCCGATCACGCGGCGGTCGGCCTCGATCTGCGTTTCGCCGGGGCCGCCCAGGAAGCCGAAGCCGCCGCGCTGCCGCTCCAGATGGGTCCAGGAGCGGACCAGCCGGCTCTTCTGCCAGGTGAGATGCGCGTGCTCGACCTGCAGCACGCCTTCCTTGGTGCGCGCGCGCCGGCCGAAGATCTCCAGGATCAGCCCGGTCCGGTCGATGACCTTCGAGCCGAGCTCCTTTTCGAGGTTGCGCTGCTGCACCGGGCTCAGCGCCGCGTCGATCACGACGAGCTCGACCTCCTCGGCCTTCACGAGGTCGGCGAGTTCCGCGACCTTGCCCTTGCCGAGATAGGTCGCGGGCCGGATCTCGCTCAGTGTCACCAGCCGGCTTTCCGCCACGTCGAGGTCGATGGCCTCGGCGAGGCCGACGGCCTCCTCCAGCCGGGCGGTCGGCGCGCGCAGCGGCTCATCCGCCCGCCGCGCGGGGAGGATCGGCGTTACGACAAGAGCGCGCGTGCGCGCGCTCCGGCTGCTGTAGCCCTGCCCGTTATGGCCCGTAGTTTCGTTCAACCGCTCACCCGCTCGCCGGAGGGGCCAACGGAAAGCGCCTTCAGCGTCCGCGGCCCGATCCTGCCGTCTCGGCCTCCTCCTCCGGCTCGAACAGCTGGATGGGATGGCCCGGCATCACGGTGGATATGGCGTGCTTGTAGACAAGTTGCGAGTGGCCGTCGCGGCGCAGCAGCACGCAGAAATTGTCGAACCAGGTGACGACGCCCTGCAGCTTCACCCCGTTCACGAGAAAGATAGTTAGGGGCACCTTGTTCTTGCGGACATTGTTCAGAAAGGTGTCCTGGAGATTCTGAACGCGCTCGGCGGCCATGTTCTTGTTCTTTCGTTTGAGCTCAAGCGAATGCGCGAACGTATCCGGCGGCGCGAGCGGGAGCGCTGCAGTTTCTGCGCCGCGGCGTGCCCCCATATCTCGCGCGTCGGCGGAGGTGCACCGCGCGCGGCCTTATTAACGCCGCTGCGGGGGATTTCCGCAAGGGCGACAGGGCGACGCCGGGTTACCCCGTCACCTCCCGGCGCGCTCGGCGAAATCGTGGAATCGGCGTCGCAGCTCGCGGGCGACCGGGCCTGGAGCACCGTCCCCAACGGGCGCGCCGTCGATCGCGATCACCGACGTCACGATCGTCGTCGCGGCGGTGATGAAGGCCTCCCGGGCGGCTTTGGCTTCATCCACAGAAAAGGCGCGCTCCTCGATCGTGAGCCCGAGCTCGCGCGCCATGTCGAACACGGTCGTGCGGGTGACGCCGCGCAGGATGCGGGCGTCCGCGGGCCGGGTGACGATCGCTCCGGCTGCGGTGACGATCCAGGCGTTGGTGGAGCCTCCCTCGGTGACGAAGCCCTCCGCGTCCACGAACCAGGCTTCCCGGGCGCCGGCGTCGCGCGCCTGCTGCTTGGCCAGCACGTTGGGCAGCAGCCCGATCGACTTGATGTCCACCCGCGGCCAGCGATTCTCCGGCAGGGTGATGACGGCCGCTCCCGCCGCCGCGGTCGCCTCGACCTTCGCCCGGTCGGAGGACCGGGCGGTCACGACCAGCGACGGCGCCACGCTCTCGGGCGGGAAGTAGTGGTCGCGCCGGGCCACGCCGCGCGTGACCTGGAGATAGACGATGCCGTCCCTCACTCGGTTGCGCCTGATCGTCTCGCGCAGCACCACCTTGAGGGCCGCGTCCGGCATCGGCTGCCTGATCCTCAGTTCGCGGAGCGAGCGGGCGAGCCTGGCGAGATGCCGCGTCTCGTCGATCAGCGCGCCGTCGCGCACCTCGCAGACCTCATAGACGCCGTCGCCGAACTGGTAGCCGCGGTCCTCGATATGCACCGCGGCGTCCGCGTGAGGGACATAGCGGCCGTTTACGTATGCGATGCGGGACATCGTTTTCTGATCCACCCCAGAACAGATCGTCATGGTCCGGCTTGACCGGACCATCCAGGCCGAGACGAGCTCTACGTCGAAGATGGATCCTCCGGTCAAGCCGGAGGATGACGCTTCCCGCCAGTGGGAGCGCCCTCACCCGATGCCGAGCGCCTTGAGCTTGCGGTGAAGCGCGGAGCGCTCCATCCCGATGAACTCCGCGGTGCGGGAGATGTTGCCGCCGAACCGGCTGATCTGGGCCAGCAGGTACTGCCGCTCGAAGATCTCGCGCGCCTCGCGGAGCGCAAGCCCCATCAGCTGCTCGCCGCCCGCGCCCGCCGGGGTCGGCGGCACCATGGTGCCGATCTCCGACGGCAGCATGTCGGCCGTGACGACGGCGTCGGCGTCGCCGCCGGCGAGGATCATCAGCCGCTCGACATTGTTGCGGAGCTGCCGGACGTTGCCGGGCCAGTCGTGCGACTGCAGCACCGCCATCGCGTCCTCGCCGATCTTGCGCTTGGCGAGGCCCGTCGCGGCCGAGATCTGGTCGAGGAAGAAGTCGATCAGTTCGGGGATGTCCTCGCGCCGCTCGGCGAGCGCCGGCACCCGCACGGGCACCACCGCGAGGCGATGGAACAGGTCCTCACGGAAACGGCCTTCGGCGATCTCCTCCTCGAGGTTGCGCGAGGAGGACGAGATGATCCGCACGTCGACATGCACCCGCGTGGCGCCGCCGACGCGCGCGAAGGTCTGCTCGACCAGCACGCGCAGGATGCGGTTCTGGGTCTCGCGCGGCATGTCGGCGATCTCGTCGATGAACAGCGTGCCGCCATGCGCCTCTTCGAGGGCGCCGATCTTGCGCTGGCCGTCGGCGCCCTCGATTCCGAAGAGCTCCTCCTCCATCCGCTCCGGCGTGATCGCCGCGGCGTTGATCAGCACGAAGGGGCCGCTCGCCCGCGCCGAGCGGGCGTGGATCACGCGGGCCGCGAGCTCCTTGCCCGAGCCCGAGGGGCCGGCGATCAGAATGCGGCTGTTGGTCGGCGCCACGCGCTCGAGCGCGCTGCGGAGCTGGTTCATCACCGTCGAGTGGCCGATGAATTTGGTCGCTTGGCCGGAGCCGCGGCGCAGATCCTTGAGCTCGCGCTTCAGCGCGAACGACTCCAGCGCGCGCTGGGCGATCAGCACGAGGCGGTCGGCCTTGAACGGCTTCTCGATGAAGTCGTAGGCGCCGCTCTTGATGGCCGAGACGGCGGTCTCGATGTTGCCGTGGCCCGAAATCATGACGATCGGGATCTCGGGGTGATCGCGATGGATCAGATCCAGGATCTCGAGCCCGTCCAGCTTCGACCCCTGCAGCCAGATGTCCAGGAACACCAGCTGGGGCCGCCGCTTGGCGATCTCGGCCAGCGCCTCGTCGGAGTTCCGCGCGGTCCGCGTGCCGTGGCCTTCGTCCTGCAGAATGCCGGCCACGAGTTCGCGGATGTCGGCTTCGTCGTCGACGATGAGGATGTCGGTCGCCATGAGGAGAAAGGGAGCTCCGGGTAGATAGGGCCAGAAGGATCAGGCGGCTGGGGCCGCGGCGGTGGGGACGGAGGTGGACGGCCCCGAAGCCCGGGCCTGGAACCAGAGACGGACCATGGCGCCGCGGCCGCCGGAGGCCACCGCCGGGGCGTCGAGCAGCTCAACGCCGCCGCCATGCTCCTCCATGATCTTGCCGACGATCGCGAGACCGAGGCCGGTCCCCTTCTCGCGGGTCGTCATATAGGGCTCGAGCAGCCTTTGCCGATTCTCGGTCGGCAGCCCGGCGCCGTTGTCCACCACCTCGATGATCGCGAGATCGCCCTCACGGCGAACCGAGACGTCGATCTTGCCGGGACCGCGGACCTCCTCCGGCACGGAATGCACGGATTCGGTCGCGTTCTTGACGATGTTGGTCACCGCCTGCGCGATCAGCCGGCGGTCGAACCGCGCGATCACCGGCGCGTCGGCGCCATGTGCCTCGATCCGGATGTCCGGATAGCCGACGCGCATCATGAAGACGCCCTGCTTCACGACGTTGGCGAGGTCCTCCTCCTCGATCGTCGGCTTCGGCATGCGCGCGAAGGAGGAGAACTCGTCGACCATGCGCTTGATGTCGTCGACCTGGCGGATGATCGTGTCGGTGCACTGGTCGAAGATGTCCCGCTCCTCCACGATCACCTTGCCGTACTTGCGCCGGATGCGCTCGGCCGAGAGCTGGATCGGGGTGAGCGGGTTCTTGATCTCGTGCGCGATGCGCCGCGCGACGTCCGCCCAGGCGGAGGTGCGCTGGGCGGCGACGAGCTCGGTGATGTCGTCGAGCGTCACCACATAGCCGTGCTCGTCGGCGGTCGACGTCTCGGTGGTGAAGCGGACGTTGAGGTTCCGCTCGCGGCCCGCCCTGAGGATCGTCACCTGGCCCTGCACCAGGCGCTGCGACCGGCCGAGCGCGGCGTCGATCAGCGGCCCGAACTCGGGGGCCGCGTCGCGCAGCGGCCGCCCGAGCAGCGTCTCCTCGGGCGCGCCGATCAGCTTTTCCGCGCTGCGGTTCATCAGCGTCACGGCGCCGGCGGGATCGATGCCGATGACGCCCGCGCTGACGCCCGCCAGCATCGCCTCGGTGAAGCGCCGGCGGCTGTCCATCTGCTCGGCCGCCTCGACCAGCCGGTTGCGCTGGCTTCTCAGCTCCGAGGTCATCTTGTTGAACGTCTCGGCGAGCGCGCCGAGATCGCCCTCCTGCTTCCGGGTGATCGGCACCTGGACGTTGAGGTCCCCGAAGGACACGCGGTCGGCCGCGGTGATCAGCCGGCGGATCGGAGACACCAGCCGGTTCGCGAAGGCGAGGCCGAGCCAGATCGCGGCCAACAGCAGGGACAGCGACACCAGCACGTAGAGCAGCGCGACCGTCGTCTGGATGTCGCGGCGCCTGAGGGTCAGCGAGCTGTATTCGGCCGAGCCCTGCTCGACGAGCTGCATGTAGCTGTTGGCGCGCGGGTCGACCGGCCGGGCCACGAACAGCACCAAGTCGTCATAGCCCGCGAGCTTCAGCACCGCCCCTATGGCGTTCTGCTTGCCGGGCGCGAGCAGGATCGGCTCGTCGGCCGGCGCGCCCTGGACGTCGAGCTGCGGCGGTTTCGGGAAGTCGCGGCCGATCTGGATCTTGGCGCGCTCGACCACCGTCATGTCCGGCTTCAGAAGCTGCGCCTCCGGCAGGCCGCGGATCGTCGCCTGCGCGGTGAAGAACTCGGAGAAGCGCTCGCGGTCGTTGTCGAACAGCGGGCGGGCGCGATTGACGTCGCTCGCCATGGCGAGGATCTCGCCGCGGATCGAGCGGGCGTGCTCGTTGAGATAAGCGCGCGCGACGACCAGCGAGTTGTCGACGATCTCCCGCACCCGCGTCGAGAACCAGCTGTCGAACCCCTTGTCGAGGGTGATCAGCGCGAACACGGCGAGCAGCGCCGCCGGCGTCACCGCGACGATCGAGAACAGCGCCACCAGCCGGCCGTGGATCTGCGAGCCGGCCTGCCCGCGCCAGCGCGCCAGCACGAAGGCGCGGATCTCCCAGAGGATGATGACGACCAGCAGCGCCGCGAAGCCGCCATTGACGTAGATCGCGATCTGGCTGGCCTGCTCGGTCGGCTCGATGTCGGCGCGCCCGGTCAGCACCATGAAGGTGACGAGCGCGGAGATCAGCGCCGCAATGACGCAAAGCGGTCCGAACACGCCTGGCCCGCGCCGCTCACGCGACCCGTTCGACTCTGGCTGAAGGTTGGCGTCGGCGGCCAAACGAGGCTCCCGGGCGGAATGCGGTCATGCCGGGAGGGGCGGCGTGATGGTGAATCGCCGCTCCCCCGATGATGCAGCCGTACCACACTGTTGTCGCAATGCGACAACTTCTGGGCAGCCCGACGATGTTTTGAGCTCCTTGTGAGGCTTCGCCCACAACGCGGGTGTTTAGCCCACCTCCGCGACGCATTTAGCCCATAAGGGCGTCTTAGCCGATCGCTCAGGCCGCGATCCCGGTGTGAGAATGACCTTGCCCCCTGAAACGCCCTCGATCTGAAGCTAGGGTCCGTCGACCAGGAGTCAGACCATTGCTGAAGCCTCAGCTAGCTCTCAAGCGGACAGCGACGACGAGCGGCGGAAGCGGCAGCCCAGCTCCGGCGTCAGGCGTGCGAGCCGGGAACATTCGGCCGAGACCGCGCTTCCGGCGTGGAAGTCGCATCGGCCGCACGCGATGCGATCCGTCCCCCCTCGGAAAGGAGGATTGCATGTTCAGTCACCGCAAGGTTCTGCAGTTCGAGGCTCGCCCGGACAAGCCGGACCCGCTGTTCGCCAAGATGCTTCAGGAGCCGCTCGGCGGCCAATGGGGCGAGATCAGCGTGATGATGACGTATCTCTTCCAGGGCTGGTCGTGCCGCGGCCCTCAGAAATATCGCGACATGCTGCTCGACATCGGGACCGAGGAGATTGGGCATGTCGAGATGCTGGCGACGATGATCGCCCGCCTGCTCGAGGCCTCGCCCGTTGAAGCGCAGGAAGACGCCGCGAAAGATTCCCTGGTCGGCGCGATCATGGGCGGCGCGCGAATCGAGGACGCGATCCTCGCCGGCATGAACCCGCAGCATCTGATCGTGGCGGGCTCCGGTCCGCGCCCGGCCGACAGCGCCGGCAACCCCTGGACCGCCGGCTACATGTGCGCGAGCGGCAATCTGCTCGCCGATTTCCGCTTCAACCTCACCGCCGAGAGCCAAGGCCGCCTGCAGGTCGCGCGGCTCTACAACATGACGCAGGACGAGGGGGTCCGGCGCATGCTCTCCTTCCTGCTCGCGCGCGACACCATGCACCAGAACCAGTGGCTCGCGGCGATCCGCGAGCTCGAGCAAGACGGCCTCGAGAGCACGCCCGTGCCGTCGGCCTTTCCGCAGGAGCTCGAGAAGACCGACGTCTCCTACCTCTACGTCGCCGGCTCGGAAGGCGGCGTCAGCACGACTGGCCGGTGGGCCAGCGGCGTTTCGCTCGACGGCCGCGGCGAGATCACGGTCGCGCCGCTCGAGGCGCTGACGGATGACGACGGCCTGCTCGGGCCGGTCGATCCGCGCACCTACGGCACGCCGCCGGCGCCGGTCCCGGCGAAGGCCGCCGAGTAAATTCATCTCCGTTTCCTCCCCCACCTCGCGGGCGCCTCGGCGTCCGCCTTTTTTTTCCGGAGCGCTGAGAACAAGGGCCGATGAGGAAGGGCGGCCGCGGCCCGTTGGGATCATGACGAGGATCGGCGCCGGCGCCCCCGACCGTGTTCGCGATCGCTGCGCCGCTCGGCGCTCGCAGCCCTCTGGCGGTGGCGCTGGGGGTAGAGCTGCCGTAGCGCTGCTCGACGTGAACCTCGGCCGTGGAAATGGTCACCCCCGTTGCGGAGGCGCTGAGAGCGCGATCCCGTGCCTTTCGCCCTTGCGAGCGCATATGAGCGGCCGGAGCAGTTCGCCGGAGAAGTTGTGGCCGGCGCGGTAAATGTCGGAAAGCCGGCGATCGAGCACCGTCTATTGGCTACTTTGGGGCAGTCGATCGACCGCGAGCCCGTAGGCTGAAACGACGAAAAGCCCCGTCAGGCCGAATCTCCCAGTTGGTGTTTTTGCGACCTGGGAGCGGCCGTACGCTCAGTCGGCCCTAGTGCAGCAACCGTCGCAGCGCCTCAGCTTCGTCGCGAAGCGAGTTGATGGCCGCCAGTAGGAAAAGGGCGCGGCGAAGATGGACCGCCCCATTGGAGCCCGCCCGTTGAGCGGCGGCGGCGGCGTCAACCTCCTGATTCAACAGGCTGACCCGTTCTTCGATATGGCTCTCGATCTCAGCGAGCTTGGCCACCCCTGCGTCCATCCACGCCTTTACTGATCGCGCCGCACGCTGGGCGAATCCTTGTCCTTCGTCGAGCCTCGGAACTCCTGTTCTTCACAGCCATTGCGGGTTTTCTCCGCTTAGCTGACCGGCCGGCGGCGCTAACGGCCGGAGGTTGTCCTCGCCCAGACCTTGGATTGCTGCGACGAACGGCTGGATCACGCAGCCGTGTCGCTGGCCGTAGAGCGGACTTTCCCAACTACAGCTACGGGTCAGCGGCGGCTGGCGGGCGACAGCCGCGGCGATCTCTGACGAACAGTGAAAAGCCGATTTGGCGTTCGAGCAGCATTATGCGCCTGCTGACGGTAGACTGCGGCAGATCGAGCACCGCGGCGGCACGGCGGAACTGCCGTGCTCCGCAGCGCACAACGCCATCGTAGGTAGCGCAGATCTAGCGCGAGATTCAGCATACTATCCTGCGCCGCTCGCGCCGTTAGTCAACGAAGCAGCGCGATGATGAGCTCGATCCGAGCGTGCGTTCCACAACGAAGCGGCTTCACTCTGGATTCATGACGGCAAAGATTTCGTCGTAGCGGCCGTCCCGCTCGGCCCAGCGTCGCGCATGTTCGAGAAGTATCTCGCCGCGCGGGTGATCGCCCCGCTCGAGCAGCCGCATCGCTTCCCTGGTGTACGATTCGAGAGGCATCGCACGGGGATCGGACGCCTGCGCGGAACCCGTGAGTTCCGTCTGCACATAAGGCGGAGAGAGTTCGAGGACGTCGATGGGGACGTTACGGAGCTGATGCCGCAGGGAGGTCAGCCATGAGTGCAGAAACGCCTTGCTGGCACAATAGGTCGGGAAGTCCGCGCGCGGCACGAAGGCGAGAGCCGAGCTGGTCGCATGATCGTCGCGCCCGGCTTTCCTTTCAGCAGGGGCAGGAACGCCTCGGTCAGGCGCAGGACGCCCAGGATATTGGTCTGTACGATGGCCTCGGCGTCGGACAGGCTCCAATCGTCCGCGGTGACGGCCTCTGCGCGAGAGATGCCTGCATTGGCGATGAGCACGTTGAGATCCGGGAAACGCGCGCGAACGTCGTTGGCCGCTCGCAAGACCGAGTCCGGATCGTCCACATCGAGCTGCACGCCGAACAGCCCGTCATGGCTGGCCGTGATCTGGTCGATCAGAGCCTGCCGCCGGGCCGCGATGATGACGCGGTTGCCGAGAGCATGGAACGCTTCGGCGAGCGCACGGCCGATGCCGCTGTTGCCGCCGGTGACGAGGATGGTATTGCCAGCCAGTTTCATGAGAACACTCCAAGTGGGCTGAGTTTCGAGGAGAGGAACAAACGGCCTCGCGACGGGTAGCGTGCCCTCGGAAAGACCTGCTTCCCGATCCGAAGTGGCTGCGCGACCGGAAGGCCTATGCGGTTTCAGTATTGCTGTGGGGACGAACGGACGACAGCAGCAACACGGCCGCGGTCGTCGCGATTGCGCCGACAAAGAATGCCGCTCCGATACCGGTTGATTGTGAGACCAACCCGACCACCGGCCCCGTTACGCCGAGCGCGATATCGGAGAACGCGATGAAATTGCCCACGGCGCGCCCGCGTTGCGCAGGAGCGACCGAATTGGTGGCGAGAACTCCCATCGCCGGGAAGATAAGTGAGAAGCCCAGCCCCGTGAGCGACGCGCCGATGGCTGCGAGGATCGGGGTCGGCGCCAACCACAGCAAGGCCTGACCCGCCGCCTCGCAAATCAGCGAGCCGATGGCCACCGGCGCCGCACCGAAGCGGTCGGGTAAGCCGGAGCCGACAAGGCGGGCAAGCACATAAGCCGCGCCGAATCCGGAAAGCGCAAGGCCTGGCTGGGCCCACCCGTTGGCAGTGTAGTAAAGCGGCAGAAATGCCGCCATCGCGGCAAAGGGAACGGTCGCGAGGGCCAGGACCAGTCCAGGCAGCCAGATTAGGCCGATGACCTGATGGAACGGCACGCGCCGGTCCCCGGAGCCCGGCGTCCCCGGCAGAAGCAGCGCAATGAGCCACGCCGCCATCGGCGCCAGGACGGCGACGCCGCCGATGCCCGCGAAGCCATAGGCCTTCTGCATGGAAAGGCCCAACGGCGCGCCGATACCGAGCGCGGCATAAATCGCAATACCGACCCAGGACATCACCTTGCCGGTGCGGTTCGCGCCCAACCGGGCGATGCCCCAGCTCATCAACCCTGTTAGAAACAGGCTTTGTCCGAGCCCCATGAGCAACTGGCCCAGGCCGAGGAGCACGAGGCTGCCATAGGCGCCAATCGGAAGGATGGCCGACAGCGCATAAGCCAGACCAGAGCTCGCCGCGATGGGAAAACCCATAAGAACGGCAACGCGGGGACCTCGGCGGTCGGATAAAGCGCCCGCCTGATGGCGAGAAAGTAAGGTCGCAACCGACTGCAGGCCGATGATCGAGCCCACGATCACCGTGTCGAAGCCGAGGCGGCCGCCGATCTCAAGCGACAGCGCTCCCAATGGAAAGCTGAACGCGAGAAAACCCAGGAAGACTGCAATCGCGATCGGAGCAAGTCCGGCGAAGGTGGAAGTGAGAATCGGATTCGTGGCGGTAGAAGATGCTGTTGTCATACGAAGCGTCCTGTTGAAGATCGCCGGGTTCTCCCTGCTGGGAACCACTCGGCAAAGGACGCGTTGGATGACGGTAACGCCTACGGCAGCTTCACTGGGTCGGCTGCAACGGAACGAATAGCGGCTCGCCTGTATGGTCAAGACAATGGCCGCGCGTGAGGCCGCCGAGGCTCGTGTGCGGCCGGTGAAGGTTGTAGTCGATGCGCCAAGCTTCGACGATACGGCGGACAGCCGACAAGTTCCTGAAGACGTGCTCGTTGAGGCATTCGTCCCGGAAGCGTCCGTTGAGGCTTTCAACGAAGCCATTCTGCTGCGGCTTGCCCGGCGCGATGTAATGCCAGCCGACGGCGCGATCCTCCTGCCATTGGAGCATGGCGTGGGAGGTGAACTCGGTCCCGTTGTCCGAAACGATCATCAGCGGGCGGCCGCGCAACTCGACGAGCTTGTCGAGTTCCCGAGCGACCCGCCGTCCAGACAGCGAGGCGTCGGCCACGAGCGCCAGGCACTCCCGGGTGAAGTCGTCGACGACCACCAGCACCCGGAACCGTCGGCCATCCGCCAGCACGTCGGACACGAAGTCGAGGCTCCAGCGCTGGTTCGGCCCCTGCGGCGGCGTCATCGGAGCTCGCGTGCCGAGCGCGCGCTTACGTCCGCCGCGCCTCTTCACCGTCAGCCTTTCCTCGCGATAGATTCGGAAGAGCTTCTTGTGATTGAGGACGACGCCCTCCCGCCGCAGCAGGATCTGGAGGCGGCGATAGCCGAAGCGCCGGCGTTCGTCGCCAGCGCTTGCAGGCGCGCTCTGACGCCAGCGTCGTCCGGACGGGCCGACGCATAGCGATACGTCTTCGGCTCCATCCCGATCAGCCCGCAGGCGCGCCGCTGCGAATAGCCCTTCTTCTCGATCGCCCAGGTCACGGCCGTTCTCCGTGCGCCGGGCGGCAGAAGTTTTTTCCAAGCGCCTCGCGCAGCGTCGCCGCGTCGAGCATCGCCTCGGCCAGCAGCTTCTTCAGCTTGCGGTTCTCGTCGTCGAGCGCTTCCAGCCGGCGGGCGTCGTTCGGCATGGCCCTCGGACCGATGGCGGGCTCATGCCTCACCCTCCATGCCGCCATAACGCGAACGCCACGTGTAGAACGTCGCGTCGCTGATGCCATGCTTCCGGCAGACCTCGGCGACAGGCAGACCAGCCTGCTGCTCCTTCAGGATGCCGATGATCTGCTCCTCGCTGAACCGACTCTTTTTCATCGTCCGTCTCTCCTGGTCGACGGACCCTAGCTTCAGATCGAGGGCGTTTCAGGGGGCAAGGTCACGCCGCCTGGCCTTTGGTGACGCTGTAGAGATTGCAGATGTGGACGGCCCCCACTTGTCCGGATGTAGCAGACTTTCTGACCTGATCGCTTGCTCTCGGATGTCCGGCCTGTTTGCGCGGAAAGAGACCGCTGGCCAACCGCCCCGTCCGAAGCGATCGCATGGACCTGAAACACTTGCTTGGCCAGATCGAGACCAACAACTTGAATCTGCGACATGGAAAGATCCCTTCCGCGAATGACAGCACCGGAAATCAATCCCGGATTAGCGATGCCGCAAAGCGGAGCCGTTCCACATCATCATACCTCAGGGAGGACCACTTCTCAGGGGGCAGACCAGCGGCCCGGCCTTATCCGCCCGAAGAGCGTGATATCCTTCGTCGCCTCCAGCCTGATCGCGCCGCGGGCCGTGAACGCTGCGAGGCCGCCATCGTCGGGGAAACGCGACCGGCTCGTCGGCGTCGCGCATGAACTCGGCGACGACGCCGACGTGCCGATGTGCCAGTGGGTTTCGGGCGAGCGGAGATGGCACTCGAGCAGCGCCTGCACTTTGGTCATCGGTCTTGCTCCGATTGCGGATCGATCCTTCGCCAGGGGGCGATCAGCGGCTCGCCATGGGCGTCGGCGCGCGCCAGGGTCACGCCATAGGCGGCCGCCGCGGCACTGTCGGTGAGCGCCGTGGCCGGCGCGCCGTCGCCGATCACGCGGCCACCCGCCATCAGCACGAGCCGGTCGCAGAAGCGGCTCGCAAGCGTGAGGTCGTGGAGCACCACCACGACCCCCATGCCCCGGCGCGCAGCCTCATGAAGCCGCTCCATCACGCCGAGCTGGTGGGCGGGGTCCAGCGCCGCGACTGGCTCGTCCGCCAGCAGCCAGTCGCTCTCGACCGCGAGGGCGCGCGCGAGGAGAACGCGGGCGCGTTCGCCGCCTGAAAGCGCGCGCATGGGGCGGTCGCGGAAGG
>NZ_JBJKEX010000615.1:0-949 GCF_045505405.1 Hansschlegelia beijingensis
CGGACGGCGCGTCCGGCCGCGGCGCGGACTGCTCGCCGATCATGGGCCCGAGGTCGCGGGTGTCGGCGCTGAGCGCCTGCTGGGTCGCCTGCTGCTGGCGCTGCGCCTCGAGTTGGGGTCGCGCGAAGAAATACTGCCAGCCGATGAGGACGCAGATCGACAGGGCGACCGCGATAATCGTGTTGCGAGTGTCCATCACCGTCCGCTTTCGCGCCGGCCGCCCGGCGCCGGAGAAGACCCGGCGTCCGCCGGGCCGGCGGGTCGGCTGCGCCCATGGGCGCGCTTCGCCGCTTCTTGGATGTCCCGCAGGATGCGCTCGAACGGAACGTCGAGAACAGCGCGGCGGGCGATCAGCACGTAGTCGCAGCCTGGTCGCGCCACGCCCGTGAGGACGGCGCGGGCGGCGGCGCGCAGCCGCCGCTTCATTCGATTCCGTTCGACGGCGCCGCCGACGCGCTTCGTGGCCGTGAAGCCGACGCGCGCCTGGGCGCCCGGCTCTCCGCGGTCGCGCATCTGCAGCCCGATGATCGGGCCGCCGATCTTGACGCCGTCATGCGAGGCGGCGACGAAGTCGCGCCTCTGGCGGATGGTCTCGAGCGGAGCCGGCATGGGCGCGCCGTTCGGTGCGCCTGCTGACTCGTGCGTCAGGCGCTCAGCCGCTTGCGGCCCTTGGCGCGACGCGCGGCGATGACCTTGCGGCCGCCGACCGTCGCCATGCGCGCGCGGAAGCCGTGGCGGCGCTTGCGGACGAGCTTGCTGGGCTGATAGGTCCGTTTCACGAACGTAGTCTCCGGTCGCCGAACCGCCGGACGCCCCGAGGGCGACAGGCTTGCGGCGCGGCCAAAACGAAAAAGCCCGCGGCGGACGCGGGCGCGATCACGGCCGGCTTATACGGGAGCGCGGCGCCGCAAGTCAACGGCGCGTCGGCCCGGAGGCGCGTGGGAGATCG
>NZ_JBJKEX010000616.1:0-947 GCF_045505405.1 Hansschlegelia beijingensis
GACCGTGAAGACGTCGTTCAGATACATCTCGACCGGCGAAGCGTTGGAGCGCCGCCAGCGCCTGCCGGATCACTTCGTCGGGCGACGCGGCGACGCTGACCTCGACCCCGTCCTCGTCGGGCTCCAGCGGCTCGAGCGCCGCGAATTGCGAGCCGAGCAGCGACGGCGGCATGTAGTGGCCCTTGCGGCGGGCGAGCCGGCCGGCGACCAGTTCGGGATCGGCCACCAGTTCGAGAAACCGCACGCGCGCCTCGGCGCCCCGCAGCACGTCGCGGTAGCGGCGCTTGAGCGCCGAGCAGGTCGCGACCGAACAGCGGCCTTGCCCGGCCTCCGCGCTGATCCAGTCGCGGATCGCCACGAGCCAGGGCGCGCGATCCTCGTCGGTGAGGGGCACGCCGGCCGTCATCTTCTCGATGTTCGCCTTGCTGTGGAACTCGTCGGCTTCAGCGAAGCTCCAGCCGAGCCGCTCCGAGAGCCCCTGGGCGACGGTGGTCTTTCCGACGCCCGCCGGCCCCATCACGATGACGCAGTGCCGTCGCCCCTCGGACTTGTCCATGACGTTCCCCTTGACGCGCCGGCGCCAGTTCGGCCGGGGCCGTCGAGACGTTATAGAGCGCCGCGTCGATCTGGCGCGCTCTCGCCGCAGAGAGCGTGCCCCATGACGCGGCCGTCCGGGAAGCTTATCTTGAGGCCCGAAGCCGCAGCGCATTTCCGCCGCAGCGGCGCTACGCGTGCGGGCGATGCAGGTTCACGAGCTTCCCACCATCGACATGCCCGCGCTGGCCGAGCGACTCGCCGGCCTGCCGCATCTCGTCTTTCTCGACAGCGCGATGCCGCACGGCACGCTCGGGCGCTATTCCTACCTGGCCGCCGACCCTTACGCCGTGCTCGACGCCCGCGACGGCGGCGCGACGCTCGGCGGCGAGCCCGTCGGGGACGCGCTCGTG
>NZ_JBJKEX010000617.1:0-944 GCF_045505405.1 Hansschlegelia beijingensis
GCACCCTCAGCCGCCAAAGCATTGAGGAAGGCGACGTAGGCGCTCATCTTTCCGAGCGATCCCCGACTTGTGCGCCCGCCCTCCTCGGCGAGCACCCGGGTAATGAGCGCACCTGCGACGTGCGCTCATAGAGGTTGCGGTCGATGATCTCGACGGCGTTGAGCGCGAGGTCGACGAGGCGCTCGCTGCGCGCCGCTCCGGTCAGCGCCGTGACGGCCTCGCGCAGCGAATCGACCCGCTCGGTGAGGTCGACGCCGAGGCCCTGCGCGAGGCGCCGGATCTCGCCCGCGACGATCTTGACCTCCTGGGCGACGACCGAGAAGCCCGCGCCCTTCTCGCCCGCATGCGCCGCCTCGATCAGCGCGTTGAGCGCGAGCAGGTGCATGCGGTGGGTGATGCCGTGGATGGCGGCGATGTTGGCCGAGGCGGTGTTCTTCAGCTCCGCGGCCGAGTCTCCCACCACCGATGACAGCGACTGGTTCCCGCCGAGCTCCGCACGCGCAGCATTCCGCATTGCACACCCCCTTGTGTTGCGGTGCGGAAACTGTGCCGGAATGATTATCGAAGGGTTACGACTTCAGGACATCTGCGGGTCCGGCGAATAGAGAGCCGATTTGTCGCAGCTTGTCCGGGCAACTCAAGAACAGTTCGGATCAGGCGCGCCGAATGGATCATTTATTCGGCTTCAGGCTGATTCTTTTCTGTGCGTGCTGCCTAACGGTTAGGCGGCTTCGCATGCGAGCCGCGACCGGCTCCTCAGGCGCGCCACGCCGGCGCGGGGACAGCGCCGGCCGCGCCGCCTATAATGCGCGCATGGCCCTCCCGCTGCCCTCCCGCGACGACCTGCGCGCGCTGCTCGAATGGCAGCTCGCCATGGGCGTCGACGTCGCGCTGGAGGAGGAGCCGCAGGATCGCTTCGCCGCCGACGCCGCGCGTGCGCAGCG
>NZ_JBJKEX010000618.1:0-943 GCF_045505405.1 Hansschlegelia beijingensis
CTCAAGACGCGCGAACTGCTCGTCCGTCAGCCAGAAGCAGTCCGATCCCATCGGCGTTCTCCCTCGAGGACGCCTCTGAATCACGCTTCACTCGATCTGCAAACCCCTTAATGGGTCCGGGCCCTAGTGACCGCAACGGCATCCCGCGGATGTCGGTGATGAGAGCCATGACCGGTATAGACCTGCGGAGGGTCCGCACCGGCCATCAGTTACAGGACCTAGCCGACCTTGGCGGATGCTGCGCGAGCGAACTGAGCGCTCTGCACTACAAGAAATTACCGGCTCGAAGCGTCGAAATCCGAGGGGAAATCCTGCGTCACCCATCGGACGTTCTCATTCAGGGGCGCCGCCTCTGCGTCAGATGCCTTGATGAGGACTGCTACCACCGGTTCTGGTGGGACCTCTCGATGGTGGCGACCTGCCCCAAACACTCGCTCGGCCTTACCGAAACCTGTAGCTGCGGAACCCTGCTGAGCTGGGGAGACGGCGCGATCGCGAAATGCGCCGATTGTGCCGACGGTGACGCACGTGGCGCTCAGCCGCAACCAGCTCGCGTTGAAGACGTTGCGCTCGACCGGTGGATCTTGAGCCGCTTTGGAGTAACGCAAGTCAGCGAACCCGAAATGTTATCGGGGCTGCCGATCACCCGCGCCCTGGAGATCATTGAACGAGTGGCTGCCCTTGGACTTGCTCAAGACCCATCGAGGGTCCAGTTCCTCCCGCGTTCTCGGCGGAGCATGTGGGTTCGAGGATACAAATGCATTGCAGAAGGTCGCGTCCCGGAGGCCCTGGATCAAGCCTATCGGCTATCCCGCGGGTGAACCGCTCCGGATTCTCCGGAGGCCGCTTCGTTTGAGTCACGCCGCGATAGCCGGCTCGCTCAGCATTGCGTAATAGCGCTCTTCTGCTTCGGCTGGCGGGATGTTGCCGATGGGTTCGAGCA
>NZ_JBJKEX010000619.1:0-943 GCF_045505405.1 Hansschlegelia beijingensis
CCACGTGGTAATCGCCCGCCGGCAGGCGCAACAGCGCGCCCGGACGCACGTTATCGGCCACCTTCTGGGCCATGCCGCCTTCGTCGCGCGACAGGGTGAAGGTCAGGCGTCGCCATCGCGGCGGCGCGCATCAGTTCGTTCTCGCGCCGGCCGAACGGCCGGGCGCTCTCCTCGGCCCACGCTACGGTGCTGAGGATGGTCGCTCCCGCCGGCGCGGCCGCCCCGGCCATGGCGGGCACATCGCTCGAAAGCGCGAGACCCTCGTCGCGCCAGATCCGCAGCCTGTCGAGATCGCCCGTCACCCGCAGATCGTCCGCGGTCAGGCCGACCGCCACGCCCTGCGCCGTCGCCAATGCGGAGAACTCGACGAACTGGCGGGGCCGATCGACGTTCCGCGCCGGGCCGGCGAGCGTCGCGATCGCGAGCATGTCGCCCACGTCCGGGTCGCGCAGCGTATGGATCGCGCCGAGGCCCGGGGCCTCCGCCTCCACGGCGGCCCGGCCGTCGCGGCTGAAGGCCGGCTTCAGCTCGATCGGGCCGCTCGCGCTCAGAAGGTCTTCGCCGAGCGAGATCACCCAGTCGGAGCCGATGCCGGCCGCGGTGACCAGTCCCGCGCGGGCAAGCCTGAAGCGGACGATTCGTCCGCCCTCGAGCGGGATCTGATCGGCGGCAGCGATGACGCCGCTGGCGTCGCGCAGCAGCCCGCTCAGGTCGAGCGGCTTGGGATCGTCGAACACCGCCCACAGCGAAGCGCCTCGACGGAACACGGCGGCCGGCGTAGCGCGCGCGAACGGGAAGGTGAGCCGCAGCGTCTCCCCCACGCGCGTCGCAAACGGCTGCTGCGGAGAGGCGGCCGGATCCGTCGCGCTGACGGCGGCGGAATCAGCTTCGGCCGCCGAGGCCGGCCTGGCGAGCTCAGGCGCCGGCTCGCCCTGAACGACGC
>NZ_JBJKEX010000620.1:0-931 GCF_045505405.1 Hansschlegelia beijingensis
AACGTTGCAGAATCGACGGTCGTTGCCGTGGCGCGCGCGTCCGGAGCGAATGTGCTGGAGTCCCTTGCCGCCTTTGACCCGTACAGGGACATGTACACCAGACGGATTGAGCCCACGCCGGCAGAAGTGCTAAGCCAGGTCCACCACGCAGACCTGATGGCCGAGCTACAGTTCCGCACCTCGAAGAAGTACTACCCGCGGGATCTGCGGAAACATATTCCGCTCATAGACTTCCCGCACGAGGGATCCAATCGGGCATGGATTGACGCCATCGACTCCGGCGACATCAGGCACCGCATGGCAGAGGAGACTGGCATGGCCCTGACATACATCTTCACGCAGCTCACCGAAAACAAGCTGACCCCACCGCTTGCGGTAGCAGCCTCCAGAGCAGCAGGCACTTCCTTCGCATCAGGTCTGGTGGTTGTCGGCCTCGTGCTTCCGGCCGAGGCAGGCTGGCAACCACGCGCCAGGGAGGACGAGCTGCTTGAAATCACGGACGATGCACTTGTCGAGCTAATCTCCGGCCGCATAAACCTGCTGCAGCGGCGCGTCAAACAACGTAAGGAAGCCCAGGAGTATGCGGAAAAGATGACGGAGCTTCTGGGATGAATCCACTAGGTGTCGTCCCGGTGACGCACATGCTCATCCTATTGGGCAGTCTTACGTTCAAGCGCATAAATACACCCGCATCCGGGTTTGAGCACGCCTTGCGGGGAAAGGCGAGCAGAATCGCTTTGTCGGGCATCTTTCTCACCACCGCTTATCTGCTGCTGATACCGCCCGTGTACTACGCGCTGGATTCGATAATGCCGATAACCAACGCTACCGACCTCATCTCCAAGTACTGCGCACTGGTAGCCGTCGCCTTTCTGGGCGGGCACCTTAGTGTCGCCTACGGATCCCCCTTTGCCCGTCGGTGGACAGTGGG
>NZ_JBJKEX010000621.1:0-930 GCF_045505405.1 Hansschlegelia beijingensis
GGTCGCGCAGGCGACGTCGTTGTCCTTCTCCTCGAGCTCCTCCTTGCCGTAGACGCACATCACGCGGTCCATCGGCAGGCCGGCGGAGGGCTTGAGCACGTCGTCTCGGCCGCGCAGGCCGAGTCCGCCAAGGCGGCGCGCGACGAGGTGAAGACGCGGCTCGACTCAGCGATCGCCACCGTGGAGTCGGTGCTGGCCGAGGCGGGGAGCTGACGCCATGCCGCAGGTGACGGTGCAGATCGGCGGCCGCGACTACAAGATGGCCTGCGGCGAGGGCGAGGAGCAGCACCTGCTGTCGCTCGCCCGCAGCGTCGACGAGCGTCACGCGCAGCTCAAGCGGCAGTTCGGCGAGGTCGGCGACATTCGCCTGTCGATCATGACGGCGATCATGATGGCCGACGAGCTCAACGAGGCGAGCCGGACGCGCGCCGAGCTCGAGGCCGAGATCGTCGCCCTCAAGGCCGCCGACCAGAACGCCGTGGAGGCCTTCGACGCCCGCCACGCGGACGTGGCCGAGCAGGTCAGCAACGCCGCGGCGCGGCTCGAACGGCTCGCCGAGGAGCTCGCAGAGGGCGTTCGCCGCGAGTGAGGCGCCAAGCCACTGGCGCGCGGCCGCGCGGTCGCCTATCTTCCGTCCCGCGGTGCTGCGGGGCGCGTCAGGAAACTAGAATCCCCGGGCCCTTACGATTCCGAACGGGAGCTGTCACTGGCCTTGACCGTGGTCTTGGCCACAACGGCGCCCACCTACTCTGTAGGTGTCCCGGGATCAAAACTCCAACGGCCATCGTGGCTCCGCGCTCAGTTTCTTGATGATCCAGCAGGCCCTTCAGACCACCGCCGCCGACGAGCAGAAGGCGGCGCTGCGCGCCAGCGCCCTCAAGGCGCGCTCGGAGCTCCCGGAGGAGGGCCGGCTGGCGGCCGGCCTCGCGG
>NZ_JBJKEX010000622.1:0-926 GCF_045505405.1 Hansschlegelia beijingensis
GGCCGCCGCCGGCGAGGTCGCGGCCGCGCTCGCGGGCAAGCGGTTCGACTGCGTCGTGGTCGGGGCGGGGCTGCGGATCGTCCCCGCCATGACCCCGATCTTCGAGGCGGTGATCAACGCGCTGCGCGAGCATGCGCCGGAGGCCCGGCTGGCGTTCAACCTCAGCCCGCAGGATTCCGCGGACGCCGCCGAACGGCAGCTCAGCCGGGCGGGCTGAGGGGAGGGAGGCTGCGCGCTCAGCGCCCCTGCTGGCGCTCGCGGGCCTTGGCGACAGCGTCGCGGAACTCCTCATAGCTCGGCGCGGCGGCGACCAGCAGCGGGCCGATCAGATAGACGGGCGTGCCGGCGAAGCCCATGCCGCGGGCCTGTGCGTCGTTGCGCTTGAGCAGCGCGACGATCTCGGCGTCGTGGGCGGCGGCGTCGGTTTCGAGCCGGGCCATGTCGATTCCCGCGGTCGCGGCGGCCGCCAGCATCTTGGCCTGCGCGACATTGCCCCCGGCAGGCTCATCAGCGCGCGATGGGCCGCCTCGTACTTGCCCTGGTACTTGGCCGCGAGCGCGATCTTGGCGCCGGCGACCGAGCTTTCCGCGAGGATCGGCCAGTCCTTGTAGACGAGCTTGATCCTGCCGTCGGTCTTCACCAGCCTTTCGAGCGCCGGGGCCGACCTTTTGCAGAAGCCGCAATTGTAATCGAGGTAGGCGACGATGGTGACGTCGCCCTTCGGGTCGCCGCCGACCGGGGCGGCCGGGTCGCCGACGATCATCTCGCGGCTGACGTCGCGTGCGTCGAGGCCTGGCGGGGCGGCGTGCGCCGCCGTAGAGCGCACCCGCCATAGCCGTGCGCCCATGAGAGGCGCGGCGGCCGATGGCTGCATCCGGAAGACTGAACTTGACCAAATTCACCGATCTCGGCCTGTCCGCCCCCGT
>NZ_JBJKEX010000623.1:0-923 GCF_045505405.1 Hansschlegelia beijingensis
GGCCGCCGAGAGCGCGCCGCCCACAAGCCGGCCAGCCTCTCTCAGCCGGCTCTCCCGCTCGCGCAGCCTCTCCTTGGCCGCCGCGAGCTCGGCCTTCAGCGACGCGACGGTCTCGATATCCGCGCCGTCGCGCGCAGCCAGACGCGGCCGGTCGTCCTGTCGTCTGGCGCGGGTCGCGAGATCGAGCATCGTGGCCGGGATTCTCTTCACGGGTCTCCCGCCATCCTGGCCTGGGAGCCCTTAAACCTTCGTTTGAAGCTCCCCCGCTCGCTCGGACGGCGGCCGCCCCGCCGATTGTCCCTCCAGAAGCTCCTTGAACTCCGGAATCCCGAAAGTGGCGACGACCTCGCCCTCCGGTCCGAGTATCTCGTAGATCGGTCCCCGGACGTTGCGATTGGTGAAATAGACGATCGCGTCGCAGTCGCCGCCGCCCTCGGTATGCGGCTCGCCTCCGGCCGAGGCCGCGACATAGCTGCCGACAGGCCGCACTTCCTTGAGCGCGCCGTCGGGACGGTAGATCCGGAGTTCGCCCTGGAGCACCAGGGTCCGGTAGTCGGCCATGTGCCGATGAAGAACGATCCGCTCGTTGGCGGCGAACCTGAAGAGCAGATCGACGATGCGGGCGTCCTCGTCCACGCTCAGAACGTGGTAGGCGATGTGGTCGAAACCGTCGATGGTCCGCCACGTGATGTTTCGATCGTCAAAGCCGCGTTCCGGCATCCTCTCCTCCCACCTCCGCCGCTTCCTGCGTCGCGGGCGGGATCGTAGGAACGCGTTCTCCGCGCCGCTTGCCATTTCGCGCCAAACCACGCCCTGCGCGGCGAGGAGCGGAGCGCCATGACGCTTGCGGTCACGCGCGCCAGCACCGTCGGGCCCATCGCGCGGGCGGTGGAGCAGGCGGGCGGCGCCGTGGATGAGGACGA
>NZ_JBJKEX010000624.1:0-911 GCF_045505405.1 Hansschlegelia beijingensis
CTGACATCCCGGGCTACCGCGTCGGCGGCAAGACCGGCACCGCGGAGAAGGTGGTGAACGGCCGCTATTCCAAGACGGCGCTGGTGATGTCGCCGGCGCGGCCGAGGTCCTCTGCGAGGGCGGCCTCGACCGCGCGACGAACCGCGATCGGATCGAGCGGCGCGGGCGCCGTCACGAAGCGGCCATCCGAGGCTCTGTCGCCGGCGAAAGCCCCGCGAGAGCATCTGCGAGCGTGAGCGTCGACCGGCGCGCCAGCGCCTCGACCGGCGCATCATGATCGGACCGGAAGTGCGCGCCGCGGCTTTCCTTTCGCCGCTCGGCCGCCACCGCGATCAGAAGCGCGGCGGTCGCCATGTTCCTCAGGTCCGCGCTCTCGGCCTTGCGCCTGATGTCGTCCAACGCGGCGATCGCCGCCGCCAGGCGACCGCCGTCGCGCACGACGCCGACTGCGTCGGTCATCCACCGTCGGAGTGTGGCCACGGCCGCGTCGTCAGCCTTGACGGATCCCAGAGCGCGCGTGGTCGGCGGCCGGGCCGAAACCGGCGCGCCGGGAACGACGCCGAGGATGTCCTCCGCGATCCGGGACGCGAACACGATGGCCTCGAGCAACGAGTTGGACGCCAGCCGGTTCGCTCCGTGCGCGCCCGTCGAAGCCGCCTCGCCGCAGGCCCAGAGGCCGTCCACCGAGGCGCGGCCGTTCGCGTCCACGAAAACGCCGCCCATGTGGTAGTGCGCGGCTGGGGCGACCGGGATCGGCTCCGACGCGGGATCGAGTCCCGCGGATCGGCAGGCCTCATACACCGTCGGGAATCGCCCGGCGAAGGCCGCGCCCACGCCGTCCCGCGCATCCAGAAAGGCGCCGCCCGAGCGCGCCGCCTCGTAGACCGCGCGGGCGACGATGTCGCGCGGCG
>NZ_JBJKEX010000062.1:0-13165 GCF_045505405.1 Hansschlegelia beijingensis
GAAATTTGCGCCTGGTCAGCGTGTGGAATGACCACTGCAAAGCTCTGCCGGAGAGCGATGAAGTATCGCGCTGGTTGGTCGCCGCCCTAGGGCAAGGCGCTGCTCCGGCTGCGGAGCCGCCCTCTCGGGCTGAGCCGGTCCTTCCGCCATGATGCCGTCGTCGAAGTCGCTACGCGGCGCCTCGCCGGTCCTCGCCGCTTCCGCGATGGGATCGACGGCCGGAGCCGCAGCGCCCGCCGGCGCAGCGGGCGCTTCCGCCATCGAGCCATCGGGGCGGATCGTCATCGTCTTGACCTTGCGGGGCCCCTCGCCGGTAGTGGGGGGCGCCGTGCGATCCGCCGTGGCGGTCGCCTGCGGCAGGATGATGCGCGCGCCCTCGTTCCGCGGCGCGGCCGATGGTGCGGGAAGATCGACCGGCTCCTCCTCGCGGGAGACGACCTTCGAGTTCGCCTGCCCGCCTGCGTCGACCCTGTCATAGACCGCCTTGGCGGGCTGCGCGCTCTCCGACTTCTCCGGAACGGTCTTCACCGGCTCGGTGTCGGCCCTGATCAGGGGCGCCTCGCCATTGGCGCCGCCAGAACCCAGCATCTTGTATCCGACGACGCCAGCGCCGCCGACGAGCGCGACGGCGAGCACCGCGCCCACCATCATCAGCCCGCTGCGGCCGCCGCCCCCGAGCGAGCGCCGATCGGGCTCATACTCGTAATAGAGCGGATTGCCGTCCTGATCGTAGCCGTAGGGCTCGTCCGGATTGGGCGCATAGGCGCGCGGATCGTAGACCGGCTCCTCGTCGGGATAGCCGTGCGCAGCCTGGGGCCGGCCGGCCTGATCGTAGTGGTGGCCGGCGCGCAGATCGTAATCGTCATAGGCGGCGAACTCTTCGGTTCGAGCGCCCGCGGCGCCGCCGCGCCTTACAGCTTGGTTTTGCATTTCACCGGCCTCCGCGCGCCTTCCATAAGAGCGACCGCGCCCGGATCGCCGTCATCGCCGGCGTCGGCCGCATCACCGCATCTCGTCAGGAGCCGCGACCCCCAGAATACCAAGGCCCGAGGCGAGAACCAGAATGAAGGCCCTCACCAAGGCCAGGCGAGCATGGGACAACAATGCATTGTTTTCCATAATGAAGCGTAAATCCGGCGAATCCTTGCCGCGGTTCCAGTGCGCGTGGAACTCGCTCGCGAGGTCGTGGAGGAAGAACGCGATCCTGTGCGGCTGCCGCGCCGCCGCCGCCTGCTCGACCGCCCGCGGCCAGGCTGCGATGCGCTTGATCAGGGTCTGCTCGCCCGGATCCGTCAGCAGCGACAGATCGGCTTCCGAGCTTTCGCCATGCATCTCCCGCCCATTGCGAAGGATCGACTGCGCGCGCGCGTGAGCGTACTGGACGTAGAACACCGGATTGTCGCGCGACTGTTCCGTGACCTTGGCGAAATCGAAGTCGAGCACGGCGTCGTTCGAGCGGAACAACATCATGAAGCGCACGGCGTCGCGCCCGACTTCGTCGACCACGTCGCGCAGCGTGACGAAGTCCCCTGCCCGCTTCGACATGCGCACCGGCTCGCCGGCGCGAAACAGCCGCACGAGCTGGCAGAGCTCCACGGTGACGCGGGCCGCGCCGCCGGAGAGAGCGCGACCGACCGCCTCGAGGCGCTTCACATAGCCGCCGTGGTCGGCCCCGAGCACGAACACCATCTCCTCGAAGCCGCGCTGATACTTCGAGCGGAAATACGCCACGTCGGCCGCGAAGTAGGTGTAGGAGCCGTCGGACTTCATCAGCGGCCGGTCGATGTCGTCGCCGAACTCCGCCGAGCGGAACAGGGTCTGCTCCCGATCCTCCCAGTCCTCGGGAAGCTGGCCCTTGGGAGGCGGCAGCCTGCCCTCATAGACGAGCCCCTGCGCCCGCAGATCCTCGACCGCGCGCACGATCGGGCCGTCCGGCCCATGCAGCGTGCGCTCGGAGAAGAAGACGTCGTGGACGATGCCGAGGCTCGCGAGATCGTCCCGGATCATCTCCATCATCGAGGAGATCGCGACCTCGCGGACGATCGGGAGCCACTCGGCCTCGGGAAGGTCGCGCAACGCGGCGCCGTGGAGGTCCACCAGGGCTGTTCCGACGGGCTTAAGATAGTCGCCCGGGTAGAGCCCTTCCGGGATCGCGCCGATGTCTTCACCGAGCGCCTCGCGATAGCGCAGGAACGCGGAGCGCGCGAGCACGTCGACCTGCGCGCCGGCGTCATTGATGTAGTACTCGCGAGCCACCTCGTCGCCGGCGAAGACGAGCAGGTTCGCAAGCGAATCCCCAAACACCGCGCCGCGGCAGTGGCCGACATGCATCGGCCCCGTGGGGTTGGCCGAGACGTACTCCACATTGACCTTTGCGGGACGCGCCTTGCCCGGCTTGCCGTAGTGCGCGCCGGCGGCGAGCGCCGCCTCCAGCGCACGGCGCCAGAAATCCTGGCTCATCGTGGCGTTCACGAAGCCCGGGCCGGCGACGCTGACGGCGGCGACGTCCGGGTCCTTCTCGAGCCGCTCCGCGATGACCGTCGCGAGATCGCGCGGCTTGAGCCCGAGATCCTTCGCCAGGACCATGGCCGCGTTGGTCGCGAGGTCGCCATGGCTCGGGTCGCGCGGCGGCTCGACGACGACGCGGGAAAGGTCCGGAACACGGGCGATCGCGCCGTCGGCGGCGAGCGCCTCGATGATCGAGCGCAGGCGCGCGGCGAAATCGGCGAAGACGTTCATGGGCTTTCCGGGTGCCAGGGAGGCCCGGCGGCTAACGCAAATCCGGGGTCGCGTCAAACAGGCGCCGGTGTTCGGTGAGCGCATAACGATCCGTCATGCCGGCGATGAAGTCGGCGACAGCCCGCGCATGGCTCGTCTCGCCGCCTCGGCCCGCCTCTCGCGCCCATTCGGCCGGAAGAGCGTCTCGGTCCGCGAAATACCGATCGAACAGGTCCGACAGCACGCCGGCGGCCTCGGCCATCACCCGGTCGACATGCGCGTGCCGGTACATGCGCGCCGTCAGCAGCCGCTTCACGCCGCGCTCGGCCTCCGCCATCTCGGGCGAAAATGCGATCAGCGCCTGCGGCGCGGACCGCACATCTTCGATGTCCGCCGGCGCGAGCGCCTCGATCCTCCGGGCGCTCTCCGAGATCGCGTCCTCGACAAGCCGCGTGATGACGCGGCGGACGAGTTCGTGACCGCGACGGTCATCGTCCAGGCCGGGATAGCGCGCATCCACTTCGGCGAGGATGTCGGCGAGCATCGGATCGTCCCGGAGTTCGTCGAGCCCGAACAGGCCGGCCCGCAGGCCGTCGTCCACGTCGTGGGCGTCATAGGCGATATCGTCGGCGATCGCGGCCGCTTGCGCCTCTGCGCTTGCATGGCCGTCGAGGGGAACGCCGGAGCGGCTCGCGACCTCGACGATCGCCGGGGTAAGTTCCTCCCCGACGAGCGGGCCGTTGTGCTTCACGACCCCTTCCAGCGCCTCGAACGTGAGGTTCAGGCCGTCGAACTCGGCGTAGCGGCGCTCCAGCCGGGTGAGGACCCGCAGCGACTGGGCGTTGTGGTCGAAGCCGCCATAGGGGGCCATGCGGGCGTCCAGCGCGCGCTCGCCCGCATGGCCGAACGGCGCATGGCCGAGGTCATGGGCGAGCGCCACCGTCTCGGCCAGGTCTTCGTCGAGCCCCAGCGCGCGGGCGATCGAGCGCGCGATCTGGGCGACCTCCAGCGTATGAGTGAGCCTTGTCCGGAAGTGGTCGCCTTCGTGATAGACGAAGACCTGGGTCTTGTGCTTCAGGCGCCGAAAAGCGGTCGAATGCAGCACCCGGTCACGGTCGCGCTGATATTCCGTTCGCGTCGCGCTCGGCGATTGCGGAACGGCCCTGCCCCGACTCCGCCTGGGATCGGCGGCGTAGGGCGCGCGGGGCCGCAGTATCCATTTCGAGACGTCCACGCGTCCTCCGGGCTGGCGATCGCGCCGCGTTGACCACAAGGCACGGCGTGCTTACCTCTCCTGAGGAAGATGAGGCAACGTCCCTCGTCCGCATCGATCGAACGCGCGACAGCTCATGAGCACAGACACCGTCGCCCCCGTGAACGTCACCGACCGCGCGGCCGGGCGAATCCGCGAGATCCTCGCGCACGAGCCGCCGAACACGATGCTGCGCGTCAGCGTGCTGGGCGGGGGATGTTCCGGTTTCCAGTATGATTTCGGCTTCGACACGCAGGCCCAGCAGGACGATCTGGTGATCTGCCGCGACGGCGCGACGGTTCTGATCGACCCGATCTCCCTGCCCTATCTGGCGGGCTCCGAGATCGATTTCGTGGATGAGCTCATCGGAGCGGCGTTCAGGATCAACAATCCGAACGCCACCGCCTCCTGCGGCTGTGGCACCAGCTTCTCCGTCTGAGCCGGACCAGGACGCGATTTCGCCAGCGCGTCTTGACAGGCGCCCGCGCCTGAGTAGGTTGCGCGCTCATTCGAATTCCAGACTGCGGCGCTTCGCGCCCCGCCCGCTCGAGGTTCCGTCATGGCGAAAGCCGCCAACATCAAGATCAAGCTGCTGAGCACGGCCGACACCGGCTTCTTCTACGTGACCAGCAAGAACTCCCGCACCAAGACCGAAAAGATGGTGCTGAAGAAGTACGATCCGATCGCGCGCAAGCACGTCGACTTCAAGGAAACCAAGGTCAAGTAATCCCTGGTTCCTTAGAGTTTGAAGGCGCCCTCAGGGGCGCCTTTTTCGTTGGGGCTTCAGGCTGCGTCGGCCACCACGCGGTTTCGCCCTGACGCCTTGGCACGGTAGAGCGCAAGGTCGGCGCGCTTCAGCAGAGCGGATGCGTCGTCGGCGCCGAAGAAGCTCGCGACGCCGACCGAGACGGTGACGTCGATCGCCGCCCGCCCGCCTGAGGTCACGAAAGGCGCTTCCGCGACCTTGGAGCGGATTCGCTCCGCCACGATCTGGGCGACCGCGCCGTCGGTCTCCGGCATGATGACCACGAACTCTTCGCCGCCGAGCCGGCAGGCGAGGTCGATTCCGCGGACGCTCGCCTTAAGGCGCCGCGAGAACTCGCGCAGCACGTCGTCGCCGGCGTCATGGCCGTGGGTGTCATTCACGCTCTTGAAGAAATCGATGTCGACCACGAGGGTCGAGAGCGGCCGCTGTCGCGCGGCCGCCTGATCGAGCAGGCTCTGGAGATGCATCTCCATGTAGCGGCGGTTGTGCAGCCCGGTGAGCCCGTCCGTGATCGCGAGCTCCATGCTCGCCTGCAGGTTCGACCGGAGCTGCGCCGTGTAGCGTTTGCGGCGGACCTGGGTGCGGATCCTCGCCGTCAGCTCAGCGGGATCGAGCGGCCTGATGACGTAGTCGTTGACCCCGACCTCCAGGCCGCGGAGCACCCGGGCGTTGTCGTCGGGACCTGCGACCAGAACCACGGGCGTCATGCGCGTGCGCTCCAGCGAACGGAGCTGCGCGCACAGCCTCAGCGCGTCGAACCCTTCGAGGCCGAGCGAGACCACCACGACGTCGTACTCGCCCTCCGCGGCGCGGAACAGCGCTTCCTGAGGGCTGGTCTCGACCTCCACCGTCTGCGAGGAGGCGAGCGCCGCCGAAATCCGTCTCCAGGAGTTCTCCCGGTCGTCGACGAGCAGCACGCGGCCGCCGAGGCCTGGATCGTTGACAGCCTCCATCAGCGCGTCCGACAGGCCGATCTCGCGCGTGGTCTGCGCCCGGAGCCGAAGTTCGTCTCCAAGCATCTTGAGGCGAGCCAACGAGCGCACGCGGGCGAACAGGGCGACGTCCACCACGGGCTTGGTGAGGAAATCGTCGGCGCCTGCCTCGAGCCCGCGGATGCGATCCGACGGCTGATCCAGCGCGGTGACGATGATCACCGGGATGTGGTGCGTCTTCGGGTCCGTCTTCAGACGACGGCAGACCTCGAAGCCGTCCATGCCCGGCATCATGACGTCGAGAAGCACGATGTCGCATTGCGCGCGGGCGCAGACCTCGAGGGCCTCAAAGCCGTCGGAAGCGGTGGCCACCTCGAAATACTCGGCGCTCAGCCGGGCGTCGAGCAGCTTCCGGTTGGCCGGCATGTCGTCGACGACGAGAACGCGAGCGGTCATTCCCGGCGCCCTCAGCCTTCGCCGAGGAAGTGCCGCACGGTCTCGAGGAACTTCGCCACCGAGATCGGCTTGGACAGATAGGCCTCGCAGCCGCCGCCGCGGATCCGCTCCTCGTCCCCCTTCATGGCGAAGGCCGTGACTGCGATCACCGGGATGTCGCGCGTACGCTCGTCCTCCTTGATCCAGCGCGTGACGTCGAGCCCCGAAACCTCCGGCAGCTGGATGTCCATCAGGATGAGATCCGGCATGTGGGTGCGGGCGAGATCGAGCGCCTCGATTCCGTTGCGGGTCTCGATCGTCGCGTAGCCGTGCGCCTCCAGAAGATCGTGGAAGAGCTTCATGTTGAGCTCGTTGTCCTCTACGATCAGGACGGTCTTGGGCATGTCGATCCTGTGCTCTTCCGCGACGACGCTCGCGCCGCCCGAGTCCGCCCGGGATCAGAGTGGACGAGCGAAAATATACTCCGCTCGTCGACCCTCGCCGAACTCTCGTACTCTCCAGAAATGTTAAAGATCATTCGTTGCGAAAAGGCGAACGAACATGCTGAAGCGCCGCCCCGAAATGCCCCCGGCCGAAGCGATCGGCGCGAAGGCGCTGAGCTTCCTGGCCGGCGACATGGAGCGGCTCGGCCGGTTCCTCGCTTTGTCAGGGCTTGAGCCGCGGACGATCCGCGACGCGGCGCGCGACACGTCGTTCCTGCCGGCCGTGCTCGACTACGTGCTCGGCGACGAGCGACTGCTGTTCGAGTTCGTGGAAGCCGAGGGGCTGCCGCCGGAGGCGGTGTCGCGCGCGCGCAGGGAGCTCGCGCCCGAACAGCCCTCGGGCGACTGACGACCGGGGCCGAAGACATGGCCGCCTTCCCGCTGCGCTTCTGCCGGGATTGCCTGACGCCGGCCGAGCAGGAGCGGCGCTGCGCCAGATGCGGCAGCCCGCGAGTCGCGAGTCATCCGGCGCTGGGCGAGATGACGATCGCCCATGTCGACTGTGACGCATTCTTCGCGACGATCGAGAAGCGCGACGATCCCTCGCTGGCGAACAGGCCCGTCATCATCGGCGGCGGCAAGCGCGGCGTGGTCTCCACCGCCTGCTACATCGCCCGCATCAGCGGCGTGAAGTCGGCCATGCCGATGTTCCAGGCGCTGAAGCTCTGCCCCGACGCCGTGGTCATCAAGCCGAACATGGCCAAGTACGTCGAGGCCGGCCGCGCGGTCCGGTCCAAGATGCTCGCGCTGACGCCGCTTGTGGAGCCGGTCTCCATCGACGAGGCCTTCCTGGATCTCAGCGGCACCGAGCGGCTGCATCACGCGCCCGCCGCGATCGTGCTGGCGCGCTTCGCCAGGGAAGTCGAGCGCGAGATCGGCATCACGGTCTCGGTAGGGCTGGCGTCGAACAAGTTTCTGGCGAAGATCGCGTCCGACCTCGACAAGCCGCGCGGGTTCGCCGCGCTGTCGCTGGAGGAGGCGCCGGCATTCCTGGCTCCGAGGCCGGTCGGCTTCCTGTGGGGCGTCGGACCGGCCTTCGCCGCTTCGCTGACGCGCGACGGACTGCGCACGATCGGCGATCTGCAGCGCGCCGATCCGCGCGAACTCGTCCGCCGCTATGGAGAGCAGGGACTGCGGCTATCGCAGCTTGCCTTTGGCCGGGATTCGCGCCCCGTGCGGCCCGACCGGGAGCGCAAGAGCGTGGGAGCGGAGACGACGTTCGACACGGACATCGCCGATCCGGAAGCGCTCGCGGCCCATCTTTGGCGATTGTCCGAGAAGGTCGCCGCCCGGATGCGGGTGGAGGCGATCTCGGGACGGACGGTCACGCTCAAGCTCAAGACCGCGGACTTCCGGCTGCGGACGCGCGCTCAGGCGCTGTCCTCATCGACCCGACTCGCGGGGCGGATCTTCGAGGCGGCCCGAGAGCTTCTGGGGCGTGAGGCCAACGGCGTGAGTTTCCGGCTCATCGGCGTCTCGATGTCGGACCTCGCGCCCGCGGCGGAGGCGGATCCGCCGGATCTCGAAGGGCGGGTCGCCAAGCTGGACGCCATCGAGGGGGCGGTCGCCAGCCTCCGGGCGCGCTTCGGCGGCGACGCGGTCGAAAGGGCGTTCGCTCAGCGCCGGCGGGACCGCTGAGCGATCAGCGGCAGCCCGTCGTCGGCTTGAAGAATTCGAGCTCCTTCAGTTCGCCGTCGAGCACGAACTCCCCGTAGTCGATGCGGAGAGCGCGGCTGACGCCGTTCTCGTAGAGCTTGAAGCTCATCTGGTAGTCCGGCGTCTGTTCGCCGTCCGCCTTCTTGCCGCGCTCGAAATAGCTGACCGTGACCGGCCAGAACCGGGCTTTGGCGAGCTCCGGCACGCGCGCAGGCGCCTCCAGATCAGCAGGCGGCGCGTCATGGCCCTCGCTGACCACGCTCAGCGTGTCGTAGGTCTTGTCGCCGTTCTCCGAGCCGTCATAGATCCGGGCCTCCAGGAGCTGATCGCCTCGCTTGCCGGCCTCGATGATCTTGACCAGGTGCTCGGTCGGAAACAGCGTCCCGGGATCGAACGCGCTCGACGCGCTGGCGGGCTTCCTGAGCGTCACCTTCAAGGCCTCGCCGGAACGTTCAGCCCGGCCGTCGGTGTCGCGATCGAGCTGCTGGTTCAGGAAATTCTGGGCGGTGAACCGGAAGCTCTGCGCCTTGCCGTCCTCCCATGTCGCAGACCGCAGGTCCGAGACGTTGGTGTCGCCCTCGTCGCTCGCGATCTCGGTCACCTGACGGAAATTGAGCGCATAGCCGTCGCAGGCGTTGCCGGTGAACTCATAGACGATGCGGCCCCGGACCTGGTCGACCTGGGTCGAACCACGGGTCTCGCGCAGCTTCAGCTCATAGACCGCCCTGTGCGGCGCAAGCGTCACCTCCGCCCGGACGGATTGAGCCGCCGTGAGCGCGACCGTAAGAGCCGCGGCGGCGGCGAGAGAGTGACGGAGCTGGATCACGAGATGACGGCCTCGCCCGGTTGTCGTTTCATTGTGCGGCGCCGTCATCTAAACGCAATCAGGGGACGGACCAGGCGCTTCGGTAATCTCGCGGCGCGGCGGAAATAGGTCCTTGGGACGGACGCGGGAGAGACGTGATGGCTGGACGTCCCGAGGCGCGGCTTACGGCGCTGCGCATGACTCTGCCGGCGGCGCCGACGGCCGATCACGTCCGAGCGGGCTTCAGGCGATCGGCCCTCCATGTCTCCGGAAAGCCGGTAGCGCCTGTGGAAGCGGCAGCCGTCACCGATCTCGCATCGGGAGCGGGAGCTTGAAGCTCGACTGGCTGACTGCCGCGCCGATCGCTCACCGCGGCCTCCACGACGCGGCCGCAGGCGTGCTCGAGAACACTCCGGGCGCCGTGTCCCGCGCGCTTGAGGGGGGGTACGGGGTCGAAATCGATGTGCGCGAGACCGCGGACGGCGAAGCGGTCGTGTTTCACGACGCGAAGCTCCTGAGACTGACGGGGCGGCAAGGCCGGGTGAGCGAACTGACCTTGGCGGAGCTGAAGGAACTGGAGTTGATCGGCTCCCGGGAGCGCTTCTGGACGCTCGGCGAGTGCCTCGACCTGGTCGCCGGCCGCGGCGCCCTGGTGATCGAGATCAAGGCTCCCTGGCGGAAGGATCCGGACTTCGCCCGAAGGGTGGCCCAGCAGGTCGCCGGACGCGATGAGCCGATCGCCGTTAAATCCTTCAATCCTCGCGCGATAGCGGCGGTCCGTGAGGTCGCGCCCAAGCTCCCGCGCGGGATCATCGGAGAGGCCTTCGCCGATGGCAATCCGGCCTGGAAGCATCTGTCGCCGCGGCGGCGCGCAAGCGCGCGCGATATCCTGCATCGCAGGAAAACGAGGCCGCACTTTCTGTCCTGGGACATGGCCGATCTTCCTCGGCCCGCGGTCGCGGAGCTGCGCGAACGCGGCCTGCCGGTGCTGACCTGGACCGTCACGAACCCGGCCGAGCAGGCGCAGGCCCTCGCCTATGCGGACCAGATCGTCTTCGAAGGTTTCACGCCGGCGCGGGCCGAAGACGCCCCGGCGGCCCGAGGCTAGAAGCGGTACCCGATCCCGAGCGAGCCACCGCGCTCGTCGAGCGCGTCCTTGCCGATGGGCGTGACGAAAGCGGCGGCATAGATCGTCAGCCGCTCCGTGAGATCGAACAGAGCGGCGCCCTGAAGCTTGTGGATGCGCTGCTTCAGCGCATAGGGGCCCTTCCACCGCGCGAGCCCGATCGTGTTGAAGGACTGCGCGAGCACGAGCCAGCGCGGCGCGAGGCGCGCCCCGAGCGTCGCGTCGAAGCGGAACTCGTCCGCCGGGTCGCCGCTGCGCGCCCGGTAGCCGGCCTGAAGATCGAGAAACCAGGGCCGCCCGAACGCTTCGAAGCTGTGTGCGACGAGACCCCGCAGGTCCAGCTGATCATCCGTCTCGCCGATCGCCGCGAGGCCCTCGCTCTTCCTGGCTCCGGCGAGGGTGACCGACGCCTGGGCAGAGGCGATCCATCCCTGCGCCTCGAACATCCGAAAGCGCGCGCCCAGTTCGGATCGCCCGAGCCCCTTGCGGGTGGAGGTCGTCCCGTCCTTCGCCGAGATCTTCTCGAGGGCTGAGGATCCGAAGACGGTCAGGCCATCGTGGAGACCGTATTCCGCGAACGACTGAAGATCATACTTCCGGTATCGGCCGCGGGACCGGAGCCTGCCGCGGCTGTCGAAGTAATGGTCGCCGGCCGTCACCAACCCCGAGACGAAGACCTTCGCCTCGCCGGGCCGCAGCGTGAACGCGCCGGCGCACGCCGGCGCCACGTCGGCCAGCAGCCACACGGCGAAGACGGAATACGCGACCGCACGGCCCCCCAGCCGAAACACCCGACCGCCCCCCGATCGTGACGGATGCGCCGCGCCACTGCCCGTGGCAGGTGGCTACCGCCAGATACTGGATCATCCGGGGCGGCGCCCGCAATGGTTTTGATTCGCGCTCAGCTCACCAGAGAGGCGAGCTGCTTCACATCGCGAAAAAGACGGGCGCTGAACTCAGGCGTCAGGCGTCCGGGAGGCTGGGCCGCGAGCGCGGCCTCCAGCGCGCGGGCCCGTTCGCCAAGCGCAGCGAGCCCGATCGTGGGAGCGCTTCCGGCCAGGCTGTGCAACTCCCTCGTCAGCGCGTCGCGCGCCGCCTGAGCGTCGGGGTCGTCTCGCGCGGCCGCTTGAGAAAGAGCCGCGAACTCCGCCACGCGGTCCGGAAGACTGCCGAGCAGCCGAACTCTCGCCGCGGCGATCCGTTCGGCGAGGAGCTTGCGGACGTGGTCGTCCCGATCGTCCATGCACCCAGGGTCCCGTGGGCTGCAGAGCCTGTCAGTAGTCCCACTGAACGGCGACGCCCGCGGAGGCGTTGCCGGCCGCGCCGGCCTCGGCGCGCGCCTTGACGTGTTTCGTCAGGTCGATGTCGGCCGTTATGCCGGTGTCCTCCGGCGTCGTGCCGGTGCGGAAGCCGAGATAGATGTTGTCCGAGATGTAGCGGCTGACGCCGACGCCGAAGCCGCCGCCCTGCCCCGCCCCGAGGTCCAGGCTGTCCACGCCCAGCCCCTTGCGCAGGCTTTCGAGGGGCCCCGAGCCGCCGCCGCCCACGCCACTATACTCCGCGACCGCCTGGGCGAGCTGGAGGGCCTGCGTCGGCGACAGTTCGCCCGACGACTTGTTGAACAGCAGGCGGGCGAGAACCTCGTCCGTCGGCAGCGTCGGGTTCGAGGTGAAGCTGACCTGAGGCGCCGAGGCGGTGCCGGTGATGACCACCTGCGCGGTGATGTCCCCGGCCTGGGTCTCCGCCAGGAAGTCGAGCGAGGGATCGAGGTCGCCGGCGAAGGAGACCGCGCCGCGGGTGAACTCGAGCCGGTGGCCGATGACGGTGATCTGGCTGCGACCAGGGCGCAGCTGGAACGCGCCGACAGGAATCGGATTGGCGGAGGTGCCGGTGATCTTGATCTGCCCGCCAGCTTCGGCCTGCATCCCCATGCCGCGAATGAAGATGCGGTTGTCGGCCTCGACGTCGATGTCGAGCGTCGCCAGGAAGCCCTCTTCCGAGCCGCCCTTCTTCTTGCCCGCGTTGACGCTGTTGAACTGCCTGAGCACAGCCGGCGGCGCGCCCTTGTGGCGGACGTTGGGCAGCGGCGTGTAGCGCGCCGGGATGCGGTCCGGGATCTGGATCTCGACCGAGCGGGTGCGGATGACGCCGCGCACGACCGGCCGCCGCGCCAGCGGGCCCTGCAGCCGAAGGTCCGCGTCGGTGATGGCCGTCACGATGTCGGTGCCGATCAGCTCGGCGTTGTTCGCACGAAAGTTGATCTCGCCGGGGAAGCCCGCGCCGGGATTGACCGCGACGCGGCCGGAACCCGAGATCGTGCCGCCGTTGCGGGTCGTGGCCTGCAGGCTCCGGACGTCGATGTTCGGCCCGTCGGCGACGATGGACGCCTGCATCCCGCGCAACTGCAGCCCTGCAGCGCGGTTGAAGTAGGAGCCGTTCTCGAGCCTGCCCGTGCCGTTGACGCGCGGCGCGCTGGTCGGCCCGCCGAGCTTCACGTCGAAAGTCGCGACGCCGTCGATCCGATCGCCGGAGATCGACAGCGTGTCGTTGAGGAAGGCGAGCGGGGCGCGGCCGGCGACCGCGAGATCGAGATTGCCCGACCCGAGAGGCGCGGTTCCGCGCGCGGTGACGCGCAGGCCGCGGGCGGCCGTCACCACCGTATCGGTCGAGATCCTGTCGCCCTGGAGCTGTCCCCTGGCGTCGATCTGGGCGGCCGGCACGCCGGCGCTCCGCGTCGCCGCGGTCGAGAGGCTTGTGACGCGCAGCGTGTAGCTGCCGGTGGGCGCTGCGATCGTGCCGCCGAGCTTCGCGTCTCCCTGCAGCGTCCCTTGCGCGCCAAGCCCCGGCGAGAAGCCGTTGGCCAGAGCGAGCGGCACGCTGCGGAGCGCGACCGTCAGATCCAGGGGGCCCGCCGAGCTCAGCGCCGCGGAGCCGTTCGCGGTCAACCGCAGCCCGCCGCCTCCGGTCACGGC